>JANLVM010000701.1:0-7819 GCA_031364015.1 Gemmatimonadaceae bacterium | reverse complement strand
GACGCCGATGATTTCCTCGCGCGGAGCGGCTACTCACCGTGATTACCCGTGAGTCACTTCGCGGCCGGTACCAGCACCTTGTCGATAACGTGCACCCAGCCGTTGGAACCGCGGACCGATGCGATAACCTTGGCGCCCCCGATGTACGTATCCTCGCCCTTCTTCGTCATCGTCTCCGACGTCCCGTTGACCATTCCCACTACCTGACCGTCGGCGAAGAACGATATCTCGAGCGCTGAAGTCGTCACATGATGAGTCAGCACGCCGACCAGCGTGGACTTGTTTTCCGGTTTGAGGAGGTTGTCGACGGTCCCGGCCGGGAGTTGCTCGAATGCGGCATTCGTAGGCGCAAACACCGTAAACGGGCCAGCGTTGGCCAGAGAGTTGACGAGATCCGCCGCCTTGAGTGCAGCGACCAATGTGGTGTGATCCTTGGATCCCACTGCGATCTTGACTACATCCGGTTGTGACTCAAGGTCGCTGACGGCTGCCTGACCAGCCGTGCCGGACGCGTCGCTAGTCGCTGCCGATTCGCTGTCCGCCGAGCGTGAGCAACCGGCGAGTGTGACGACGGCGATCGCGCTGAGAACAACGGTGCGCGCAAAAGAATTGAACATCCGCATGGCGGGGGCCTCTGGTGGTGTTGCAGGTGGGCCGGGACGTACCTACTTCCCGGCGGGGAGACTCAACTTGTACACATAGGCGGCCACAGCACGATGTTTTTTGGGCGTCAGTGGCGCGCCGCCAAACGGAAGCATTATGCTGTTGTATTGCTTGGGTTGCGCGACGCCTGTTTCGATCTGTTTGTAGATCGCCTCGAAACTCCCGTCGCTTTGCAGCCACACCGTGTCGGTCAAGTCGGGTGCTACTACGCCGCCTTTTCCTTCTGGTCCGTGGCACGCCTGGCACGACGTCGCCCCGATCAGTCCGTGAAAGAGCGAATCGCCAAGCGCGAGCTCCTGCGGTGTAATCGACGCAACGTCAAAACTCGTCTCGACCGCCTCCCCGACCTCACCACTCGCTCCCTCTTTCTCGCCTTCGGCGCCGCCACAACCGGCGACTAGCGGAGCAATGACGGCAAGGGCAATCAGCGCAGCACGGCACAATCGGATGGGCATGGACGTATCCTGAGCGTGTGGTGAGTGAATCAAAAATCACGGCGGTCGAATCGACGCGCCGCAACGGTGAAGGGTGCCGCTGTCCACGCCGCGAGCGCGGTAACCGCGACAGCCGTTCCGGTCAGCGAGCCGAACGTGCGCTCGAAGAGCGCGCCGGTGTATCCCATCAGCGTGGACACATCGAGCTGGGTGAGCACGAGGCCTCGAGCCAGATCGACCGGATTCAGGAGCATCAGCGCGAGCAGAAGCCGCTCCAGTGGCCACTCCTGAAAGGCGACCACCACCGCCAGCATCGCGGCGTCATACAACACCGTCATCGTCAACCAAACGCCCAACGCGATGCCGACGCCACGAAGGCGATCATCCGTGTGCAGCGCGATCGCGACAGCGATAGCTGTGCAGGATGCGCCGAGTCCAGCGCCGGCGATCAGGAGCGCAGCCAGAGCTCCCGCGTGTGTGCCACCGCCTCCGTGCAAGACAAACGGCAGGCCCGCGCCCACGACGAACGCCGCGCCGAGCGGAATGGACTGACCAAGAAACAGGCCGACAAAGAGCTGATGTCGCGGGACCGGCTGAGCGAGCAGGAGCTCCGTGAACTCCCTGGCACCGTAGACGGCGATCGCGCCAAATACGAGGGAGACCAACGGAACCACCATCAACACGATATTGAGCAGACTGAGAATCACCTGCGTGCCGGTTCCGCCAAACCAGAACAGCGCCTCTCCGATGATGAAGAACGCGGCAGCGTACGCCATCACCCAGCGGTTTCGGGCCAGATCGCTCACTCCGGACTTGAGTACCACCGCAGCTACGCTCATGCGAGCTCCAGTGCAGCGCCAACGGGCGCATGCATAGGCGTCGCCGGATGGCGCCGCGAGTCCCGCATCAGGGCGGCAATGGCGGGCTCCACACGCGTCGCACCGGTCCGAGCCAGCAGCTCAGCGATGGAGCCGACAAAACGCAGCCGACCGTCGCACAGGAAGGCCACGTGTTGGGCCAGCTCTTCGAGCTCACTCATCACGTGTGACGTCACAATCACCGTGTGGCCGGCGTCGCGTTCGCGCTGAATCCGGTCGCGCAGGATCCCCGCGGAAATGGGATCCAGACCCGCCGTCGGTTCGTCGAGCACGAGTAGAGACGGCCGAAACAGGAAGGCGATGGCCGCATTCACTCTCTGCTTCGTTCCGCCGGACAGAGCGCCGACCGGTCGGTTCCACTCGGCCGCCAACATGAACGCCTCAATGAGCTCCTCGTCCCGCGGAGCGCCTGGCCTGAGCGCCGTGACCAGCTCGAAGACCTCGCGAACACGCAGGTGCTCCGGGAACTTCGCAGCCTGCGGCATGTAGCCGACGGTGGCGCGATAGACGCCAGCACCATCGAGCTCGACACCATTCACGTGTACGCAGCCAGCGTCAGCGCGCGCGAGCCCGAGCAGGATCTTGATGAGGGTGGTCTTCCCTGAGCCGTTCGGACCGATGAGCGCCGTCACGCGTCCGGGTTCGACCTCGACCGACACGTCGTCAAGAGCCTGTCGATCTCCGAACGCTTTGCGGATGCCCTGAAACGTGATCATCGCGGTATCCGCATCAAGGGATGTCGATCAACCAAGGCATCCGGCGTAAGCAGCGGTACGACGCGTTCGGCCGCGTCGAGCAGCGCTACCAGCGGACTGCGCAGCAATAGCAGGGCCGGAGGATGCTGCTCGACGACGAGCGCGAAGAGCCGCACCGGTCGAAATGGGACATCGCCGATGCCGTCGCGGTCGAGATCGTACCCGCGATACTCATCCCACCAGTTCCGATCAAACGTTGACGACGCGCTCCGGGAATTCGTGACCACGTCAAACGCATTGCCAACGAACTGGTTTGCCGTGAAGCGATTGTCCTCTGCATTGGCCAGCACGCGAATCGCCCATCCGTTCTGCGACCATGTGTTGCCGCGAATATCGAGACGCGAAGATCCCTCCACATGCAGGCCAGTCGAGTTGCCGTCAAAAACGTTGTCCGTGACTTCGCCACCGACAATGTCCTTGACCAACAGCCCGTACGCGGCGGCGCCCCTCGAGCGTTCGAACCGATTCGCCCGGATCTCGATGCCGCGACTCATCATCACGGCGACTCCGGATCTGTTGTCGCTGAACACATTTGACAGGTAGCGACAGGAATCGGAGAACATGAAATGCAGTCCGTATCGCTGGTTGCGCGAACTGGTGTTGTGCGTCGCCACGCTCGACGGAGAGAACTCGAAGTAGATCCCATCGCGATGGCCAGAGATACGATTGCGTTCTACACGGTTGTTGGGGGAGTACCAGAGGTGAATGCCGTTCCCACCCACGGACTGCGAAGCCGTCTGGGCCTGGACGTCATTGTCGCGAATCACACATGCCGTGGCGCGCTTGAGGTAGACCCCGAAGACGTTGTCGCGAAACCGGTTGTGCTCAATCAGACATCCGCGTACGTCACGCACGAGTATTCCCGCGCGATCGTCGAGATCGGAGAAGCCGGTCTGACGGAGAACGAGGCCGCGAACAGTGACACTGTCCGCGGCTACCACCAGCACGGTGTGCTGGCCGGCGCCGCTGAATTCGGGCCAGTCCCGCCCCTCGATGGTCAGGCGAGGCACGGTGATCGTCACCATGGCTTCGGCGTACAGACCGCTCATGACGATGATGCGATCGCCCGGCTTCGCACGAGCGAGTGCGGCGGTCAGCGTGGACGTGGCCGTGCCGGGCGCTACTATGATATCGGCAGCCCGCGCCTGAGCTCCTCCCACACTCAGGAGGGCCATCATGCACAGGGTGCGCTTCAACGTTCGACTGCCGGACGAAACGCCCATCACGGTTCGGCTCCTGGCACCTTGTGCAGGGAAGCGAGGAGCTCCGCCCACGTGGCTACCGTGCCACCGAGCATCGCGCGTTGTTGTTCGGCCTGGGACACCGACGCGAAAGCAACGACCGCGCGACCCATTGGGCTCTTCAATGCGATCGCGTCGCGCAGGAATCCGGCGTTCTTCACATCGATCAGTGTCCCCGGATGCTGCACATCCATCGTGTACACGCCCGCAATCGTGCTCGAGTCGGCTAAGCGGACGAACGATGTCAGGCACTCCACCGAATCGAATGTCATGACCCGACCGGTGCGCGTGACCACTTCACCGCCAAATCGGGCGTCGGAGATGGTCATGCGACAGTAGTGGCATGCGTCCTGATTCAGTACGATCTCGCGCGGACCCGGAGTGCCGCAACCGCTGACCGCGAGCACGGTCACGGTCACGGCGCGAAGCGCTGTGTGCGCGATCCATCGTTTGTTCACGGCACGACAGGGTTGGCGAGTGATGCGTACGCCAGCGAGCCGCGCACCTGATGCCTGCGGCGATTCGTAAATGCGGCCGCAACCAGCAAACCACCCGCCATCGCGAGTAACCATCCTCCCGGCGCGGGCCACGATGTCGCGCGAAAGTTCAGCAGCTGCTTTGATCCAATCAATGGTGGTTGATAGCTCATTCCCGGCACTTCGATCACCGCGTTCTGGTCGAGGTTGTGGCCATACTCGTAGCCCCACCTCCACATATCTGCCATTGCGCCGATCACCAACGCGGCAAACACCGTCAGGAGCGCGATGTGCGCCCAGCGACGGCCAAGCAGCGCCACGCCCAACGTCGCTCCCGCGAGGACGAGAAAGATCGGCCGCATGAACCGGAGTTCGGCAAAGTCATCGGGTTCAATCGCACGCATGCCGATGTAGTGGTTCAGCATGTTGATGGAGTGCAGGTCGTTCTCCTTCACTCCGGTAATGGTATCGGTGCTGATGAGCAGACCCAGTCCCTCGGGGTACTGAGGCGCGACCAGATTAATTCGCCACAGTGGAAACAGCACGGCGATCGCGATCAGCAAGCCCGCAACGGCCACCAGCATGCGCGACGCTCTAGTCATACGACGTCTCCCAGATGCAGAGCCTTCGGAAGGCGGAGTCGAACCCCGCCTTCCGAAGCGCTGGAATTACTTCTTGTCATCAACTGCCCTCTGTGCACCGCGCGACAGCGTCGCGGTGAGCGGAACGTTCGCGCCTCGATCCGACACGCGGACGTAGCCCTGCATTTCCTGATGCAACGCCGAGCAGAAATCAGTGCAGTAAAACGGATAGACGGAGGGTTTGGTGGGAACCCAACGCAGGGTGCGTGTCTCGCCGGGCATGATCAGCAATTCGGCATTGTTGTTGCCCATCACGCCGAGACCATGCGGGATGTCCCAATCCTGCTCCAGGTTGGTCACATGGAAGTAGACCGTGTCGCCGACCATGATCCCTTCGATATTGTCGGGCGCGAAGTGAGAGCGAATTGCCGTCATCTTGATGTGCACGTTCTTCCCCTGACGGCTGATGCCCATCGCCTGCTCGGTCTTGGTGGCCATGGCGTGCGTGTTGTCGGCGAGCTTGAAGAACTTCACCTGCCGGTCCTTGATCTTCGACGCAAGGATCGCCTGCGCGTAGTGCGGCTCTCCCTCGGTGGGGAAGTCCAAGAGGAGCTTCATCTTCTCACCGGTGATGTCGTACAGCTGCGCACTCTGCGTGAGTTCGGGGCCAGTCCCGAGGTATCGGTCCTTGGTGATCTTGTTCATGGCGATGACGTACTTGCCGGTGGGTTTCCGCGTCCCGCCGCCGGGCACCATGAGATGTCCAACGGAGTAGTACGTTGGCGCGCGATCCACCACCTCACGCGTCGCCACCTTCCACTTCACGATTTCGGAGGAGATGAAGAACGACGTATACGCAAAGCCCTTGTCGTCGAATTCGGTGTGCAGCGGTCCCAGCCCCGCGTTCTGTACTTCTCCGGCCAGCGTCGCCTCATACTTGAACACGGGGATACCATCGATGTCGCCCTGGAAGTCCTTGGCCTCGATCGCTTTGAGCAGTTTACTGAACGAGTGAACCGGAATCACCGACGCGAGCTTGCCACCGGCCGTGATGTACTCCCCTGTGGGGTCCACATCTGCGCCGTGCGGCGATTTGGGTGTGGGAAGGAAGTAGATCGATCCCGGACAGTCCGAGGGCGCAATCTGCGCAACGCTCGTGATGCGTACACTCTTGGCGCTGCGTGACCCCTCATCCATATAGTTGTGCAGGTAGTCGGCTGGGGCCTCACGCGTCTTGCCGGCCTTTGCGCAGGCTTCGATCGCCTTCCAGTTGACGGCGGCCAAGAAGTCCTTGTCGTTCTGCGAAGCATTCACCTCAAGCAGCGAATTGGCCTGCTCGGTGTTGTACATGGACAGGAACATCCAGCCGTGACTCGGCCCTTTGCCCGCCCGCGCCAGATCGTAGTTGAAGCCGGGGACCAATAATTGGAACGCCACACGCATCTTGCCGGGTTCGTTCGCGACGATGAACGAGATCTGTCCCTTGAAGGATTTCTTGAACTCACTAATGGGCACGTCGCGATTGGGAATGGGGACCGAGAATCGTGTCGACGCGACCAGATACTCCGTGTTCTCCGTGACGAACGGTGAACCATGATTGCCCGCAGCATTCGGAATCTCGAGAATCTCCTCGGTTTCCATGCGGAGCAGATCAATGCGGGCGACGCGCGGTGTGTTGTTGCCATTGATGAACAGCCAACGGCCATCGTCTTCGCCGGCTGTTTGCGACAACGCCGGGTGATGCGTGTCATCCCAAGGCACGAAGCCGAAGCTCGTGTTCAGCATGGGTTTAGTTTCTTCGCTGTAACCGTATCCGTTCTCCGGATACTGCGAGAACACCGGGATCGTCTTGAGTCGTCGGCCTGACGGGATTCCGTACACGCCAACCTGACCGTTAAAGCCGCCCGACATGAACGCGTACATCTCATCCAGACTTCCGGGAGCAACGTACACGCGACCGGCCGCATCGCTCGTGGTCAGCCCCGAGCGACTGCTTGGACCGCCGGTGCAGGAGTCAAACGAAAGCACAGCAGCACTCACTGCGACGACGCCGCCAATGATGGCGCGAACCCTGTGGGAGGTAGACATCGATGCCTCGAAGTTCCAGTTGAACCGGCGCGCGCACGGCCAGGTGCCGTGCATTCCAAGCCGTATGGAAGAACCTTAGCCGAGTCGCAGCCCCGCGCCGTCATCCGTTCGCCTACAGTCCGTAGGGGTTATCCCCATGTGTATGTCTGGAAGCAGTAGTGTCCGGTTTATTTGCGTGTAGTCGCTCGCGACACCAATACTGACTGTCGTTTCCACGGTTTCAAGGGTGTCCACGATTTGAATTGCTGGGCAGCAGGTGGCGATCCTCCGGGCGGTTCATTATTCGGAGCGACGCATGCACGTGGGCAAGACGTTGTTCGCACAAGTGATGGAGTTTGTGCCGTGGAAGACGTTCGGACGCATCATCGAACGTCACCACGGCGATGCGGGGGTGCGCACGCTGGGCTGCGCGGACCAGCTCACCTGGCGCGAGTCGCTGCGGGATATCGAGGTGTGCTTGGCGGCCAATCAGGCCAAGCTGTTTCACATGGGGCTCAAGGTCGCGCCGGCGCGCGCCACGTTGGCCGATGCGCTGAACCGACGCGACTGACGCATCTACCACGCGTTGGCGCACTGCACGATGTCAATGTGCTGGACCTCTTGCCCGTGAAGGCCGGGTTCTTCTATGTGATGGATCGAGGGTACGTCGACTTCGCGCGCGTGTACACGATGCATCAAGCGGGGGCCTTCTTCGTCACCCGGG
>JANLVM010000603.1:0-2030 GCA_031364015.1 Gemmatimonadaceae bacterium | reverse complement strand
CACGAATGCGATCCGGCGCGCGTATGCAGTCGGCACTCGCGACTCGACCGGGCGTCCGGGGCGCAACTACTGGCAGCTCCGCACGGACTACAGCATCGACGTGACGCTCGACGCGCCCGCGTCACGCCTCAGCGGCAAGGCGCGCATCACACTGCACAACAACAGCACCGATTCGTTGATGGCGATCGCGTTCCGTCTCGATCCCAACCACTTCATCGGCACGAACCCGCGCGCCGCGACATGGACGCCGGCGGAGAATACGGAAGGGATCGTGATCACACGGCTCGCGATCGACGGGCGAGTCGTGAATCTCAACGCTGTACCACCAGCGCCAGCCGGCCGTGGTAGCGGAGCGCCCGTCCCTTTGACCGAGCCGCTGCTGGTCAACAGCAGATCAACTGTCGCGCGGCTGCTGCTCGCCAAGGCCATCGCGGCAAAGACCGACGCAAAGATCGAGATCGATTGGAATCATAAACTGCCCGGCGGTCCCGGCATCGGGCATCGCATGACGCAACGGTGGGCGGACACGCTATACCAGCCGACGCAGTGGTTTCCGCGCGTCGCGGTCTACGACGATCTGCGCGGTTGGGACAGTGAGCTCTACCTCGGCCCGTCCGAGTTCTACAACAACTTTGGTTCGTTCGATGTGAACATCAACGTGCCGGCTGGTTGGATTGTGAGCGGAACGGGCGTGTTACAAAATCCCGATCAGGTGCTCACCGCGAAGGCGCGCGCGCAGCTATCCAAAGTGCTCTCGACCGATTCGATGACCACGATTGTTGGCCCAGATGAAATCGGGCCGGGGCAAGCGACTGCCGTGGGCGATGCGACCGGACGACTGACGTGGCGCTTTCACGCCGATACGGTGAACGACTTCGCGTGGGCGACGGCGAAGCAGTTTGTGTGGCAGGCAACGCGCGCCACGATTCCCACCAAGGGTGCTGTTCCGATCAACCTGCTCTTCCTCCCCGGCAACGCATCTCGATTTGCGCGCGCCGGCGAGATCGGTCGTCATGCCCTCGAGTTCTACTCGAAGCAGTGGTTCCCGTACCAGTTTCCGCAGCTCACCTTGCAGGATGGGCCGAGCGCGGGCATGGAATACCCGATGGTGATCAACTCCAATCAAGGGGCGGCGGACCACGAAACCGGACATCAGTGGTGGCCGATGGTCGTCAGCAACAACGAAACGATGTATGGCTGGATGGACGAAGGATTCAATCAGTACATGAACGTGCTGTCGGACGCGGATGCCGCGAAGCGTGCGCCGGTGCTGGACGGCCGCGGACAGAGTTACGGCACAATCAGCGGCAACGAAGCCGAGCCGCCGATGATGTGGAACGCGAACTATGCTGGTCCGGCGTTCTACGGATTCCAGACGTATAGCAAGACACCATTGATGTTGTCCGCACTTGGCGGCGTCGTGGGCGACAGTGCAGTGCAACGCGCACATAAAGAGTGGGCCACGGCATGGATGTTCAAGCATCCGTCGCCATGGGATTACATGTTTTTCATGAACAAAGCACTCGGCCGCGATCTCGGTTGGTTCTGGTACGCGTGGCTGTTTACGACGGAGAGCGTTGACGGCCGCATCGACAAGGTGGCGGTGGCCGGCATGCGCACCTCAGTCACGGTGAAGCAGGATGGACAGATGCCGTCACCCGTGGTGCTGGAGGTCAAGTTCGCTGCTGCAGGTCCGGCAATCCGACCGATGAAAAACGCGGTGATGACCGACAGTGCGACGGCCGTTGTCACGTTCCCAGTCGACGTGTGGTTCGACGGGAGTCGCACGTTTGTCGCGAACCTGGTGTTTGGTGGCCGCAAGATTGAGAAGGTGACGCTCGACCCGCAGAAGCGCTTTCCGGATCGTAACGTGAACGACAACGTCTGGGTGCGGGTGGAGAAACCGTAAGGGCGCAGCGATCACGCCAACATCAAATGCCGCCGTCAATCACCCGAACGCCGCGAATGGGACGCAATCCATTCGCGGCGTTCTACCGAAACAGTGCGGCCGATTTCTTCACAACTTGCGC
>JANLVM010000503.1:0-2714 GCA_031364015.1 Gemmatimonadaceae bacterium | reverse complement strand
TGGAATGGCGTCCGACGTTTCGCTACTCGCAGGGCAACCTGAAAACGGGGCGGATCACGACGTCCATGGCCAGCCTCACCGCTGGCTTGTCGCTGAGCGCGCGGTAAAAAGCGCGGTAACGCGCGGTAACGCGCGGCGTCGCCGTCGTCACCGCGCACGAAGGGGGTTCAGCGCGGCTTGCTTTCGAGCATCGCCAGCCGCGTGCGAACAACGCCGAGGTCCGCGTTCAGGGCCAGTGATTTCTGATACATCGAGATCGCGCCGCGTACGTCGCCCTGCTCTTCGAGGCGACGTGCGGCCGACATGGCTTTCATCGCGTCGAGCTGATTCGGCCCATCGCCGCCGAGTTCTTTCGAGCGGCTGCTCTCGCGCCGTCCCGGAAGCTTTAGCCCGTCGTTGAGCTTACCGGCGAGTTGGTCGACCAGTTTGAAGATCTTGTCGCCCTTGCCCGAGACACCCTCGGTGTACTCCAGAACCGATGTCTCCGTGTTCACGGCGCGCACGGCGAGGCGCATTTCCATGCTGGGATCGACCACAATGGCGCCGAGCAGCACATACTGGGCGCCCAGGATCTTGCCGACCTTGGCCGCCGTCGCTGGATCGAGCCGTCCCGCCGTTCCCAGATTCTGCTCGGCGAGGATCTCCTGGATCTTCTGACGCTCCACAACCTGCACCTGACCGTTCGTTGCCAGTGCGTTGGCCAGCATCACCTGCACACCGATGGTCATGGCGGCGAACTCGTCGCGCTTGACCATCGCCGCGTTATCGAACTCGAGCACCGCCACGACAGCCTTCGCGGCGCCTTGCGCGTGGCTGGGTGCGGCCATGACTGTCGCGGCACTGAACGCGCCCAGCGCGCCAGCGACGGTGCGCCATGCGACGGTGCGCCATGCGGTCATGCTTGAGATGCGAATCATCGTCTTCCGCTCCACGGTTTGGGGACCGAATGTTCTGAGGATAGTAAGTTGCCGGTACGCGTGTAGCCCAGTCAACCGGCAGTACTACCCGCGAGCGCCGTTGCCGATGCCGCTCGCCAACCACAGCTCAACGACCTGATGCCGAAAATCTGTCTGATGTGCGGGGCAACCTTCCCCGACGCCACCACATTCTGTCCAACGGACGGGTCGGCTCTCCGCGCGGCGGTACAAGGAGACGATCTGATCGGTGAATTGGTTGCGGAACGCTATCTGATCACCGACTTGATCAGCCAGGGCGGCATGGGCGAAGTCTATCTCGCCAGTGACGTGCGCCTGCCACAGCAGTTCGCCATCAAGGTGCTTCGAGAGCACACACCGGATCAAACGCTGATCCAGCGCTTTCGACAGGAAGCCGAAGCGGTCTGTCGTATCAATCACGATCGCGTCGCGCGCGTGTATGACTTCGGCTTCATGGCCGACGATCGCGCCTATATCGTGATGGAATACGTCGCCGGCAAGACACTGCGGCAAGTGGTTGAAGAACGCGGCGCGCTCGATCCGGTGGATGCCGCGAAGATCATTCTCATGGCGGCCGAAGGCATCGATGCGGCGCACAGGCTGGGGATTGTGCATCGTGACCTCAAACCGGAGAACGTCATGATACTCGACGATCCCGGTGGTGGCACACGCGTGAAGGTCCTCGACTTCGGCATCGCGAAGCTGCAGAACGCCGAGGTCAGTAAGGGTTACACGCAGCCCGGGTTCGTCATCGGCACGCCAGCGTGGATGAGCCCTGAGCAGCTGCTTGGTGAGCCACTCGACGCGCGGAGCGATGTGTACGCGCTCGGCCTCGTGGCATTTGCCCTGTTGACCGGCGAACACGCCTTCACCGGTGTGTCGGAGCAGGCCGAAATGATGGCGCGCGTCACCGTTCCCCCGCGCACCCTCACCGAACTACGGCCGCAGGTCCAGTGGCCTGCCGAATTGCTGCGACTCTTCGAGCGGACCTTGTCGAAAAACGCGAGCGACCGTCCGGCGACCGCCGGTCAGTTCGCGGCAGCGATGCTCAGTGCGGTGCCTGGTAACGCGCGTGCCATGGCGCCTGCGTCGATGACGACGGCGCTCGACGGCGCACCGACATCGACGAAGGGATCGGGCGCCACACGGGCTCCCCGAAAAAATATGCCGTTGATGCTCGGGCTTGGCGCGGCTGCCGTGGTGATGGTGGTGGTCGGCATACTGTGGCAGCAGCGCGGCAGTGGTGCGAGGAGCGAAGTGGTCGCATCAGCAACCGAGGCGCCCGGACCCACGGTGGTGCAGCAGCCGGTTTCCACACCACCCGCTGTTGACAGCGCCGTTGCGCCGCCGACACCCGGGACGGGCCTCCCGGCAGCGGGAACAGCCGCAGTGGCCACCTCGAGCGCCAGCACTCCCGCGAAAAAAATCACTAGTGCGCCTTCAGTCGATCAGCGCGATCGTCCGGTCACCGCGCCAAGCCCCGTCACGACCGCGCCACGTGACGACAAGGCGCCCGCAGCGACGTCGGCTATTGGGCGCAACGCCGAATTGCAGCGCATCATGAACGAGTTCGATGCTGATGACAGCGCCAGCAAAGCGCGTGCAACCATCATCCAAATCGATGTGCTGCTTGGACGACTGCGCAACACGTCCGATCAGGCGTGGGCGCAAATGTACCTGGGTAAGGCACACCTCACGGTTGGCGACAAGGAGAAGGGCTGCGCAGCCTTCGAACGCGCCGGGACGATTGGCGCGTCGATCGATCTGGTACGCACCGAC
>JANLVM010000458.1:0-5541 GCA_031364015.1 Gemmatimonadaceae bacterium | reverse complement strand
TCGAGGAACGTGAGATCCGACACATTGCGCCGTTTGGTGCTTGACGCGGTGTGGGTGCCCGCCGCGCCAACAATGCCGACACGAACGCCACCCCGTTCGACTATGGTGTCGGCACGCAACCACGTGGGTATGCGGTCGTTCCGATTGCGAACATTCACTGCCAGCAAACGGTGCCGTAGCGCGTTCGTCCGCTGGCGCAGCGTGTCCTGCCCAAAATCAAACTCATGATTGCCCAACGCGCCGGCGGCGATATCCAGTCGATTGAGTACCGCAACGGTCGGGCGCCCCGCGTCCCAATCTGACGCGGCGTCTCCGGTGAACAGGTCGCCCGCATGCACGACCACGCTTTGACACGGCGCGGTGCACTCTCGCTGCGCGCGACGAATGGCCGCTGAGAGCGCGACGGCACCGCCCATCGTGCGCGCGGAGTCCGTGCGCGGAAGCAGGGCCGCATGAAAATCACTGAACGCGATCACCCGCAACGTTCCGCCGCCAGCCCCCGGATTTGCGGCTGCCGCGACACGCGGAGGTCCACCGCGCGATTCGAGCACTCGCCCGCGTGTCTGTTCGGCATACGCGGCCGCGCGCGCGACGGCCGGCTCAAGCGTCCAATTGCGCGTGCCATACGCTGCGGGGTCGAGCACACTCCCTCGCGCCGTCACGCGCTGCACTTCCTCGATCAACAGTTGTCGGATATCGACCTCACGGCGCAATACCACCGGCGCGCCCGACAGCATGGCATAGCCTCCGCCGCCACTGGCGCGATAGCTGTTCAACGCGAGCGTGAAGCTGTCAGTCGACACCACCGGGGGCCCATTGAACGTGAGTGACGTGACACGCGCGCCCAGTGGCTTCAATAAATCCAGCGTATAGTCTGCGCCCGCCACCACGTCAAAGTTGTAGCCGGGAACCTCAGGATTGACAATGCCGTCGAGCGGCGCACGGCCCGTCGCGTCGAGCGATCGGTAGTATCGCGCCGAATGCTCCAGAAACGCGCGCAGCTGTGCCCCGGACACCTGCACCACCCGCAGCATGTTTTCGTACGGATACACCTTGCTGAGCGCGGCCATCGTGATGGTACCACTGTCCAGCGACGCGTCGAGCGAAAACGACGCCGACGCGGCCAACTGCGCCCCGCTCGCCCGACGCATGACCTCGTTCACCAGATCGGTGATGGGCATGTCAACGACGCGCGAACTCTCAGCGCGCCATGTCGTCAGGGTGCTTCCCACCGGCGCAGTCACCCACGCCATGGTGGCGCGGTGCGACGACGCCGTGGCGGCGAGCACCCGGGGCGATTCGGTGTGTCCGATTACGGGCACCGACTGACCGCGACGCGCGACCACGCGCCACTGACCCCCGGCGCGCTCGACGGTCAACGACGCGACGCCAACACTCGCCGCCCAATTGCGCGGTTGCATAAGCAGCGTGCCATTGATCGTGGAGTCGACAAGCTCGCGATGCGAATGTCCGTAGACCACGAGATCGACACCGTCAATCTCGCGCGGCACCCGCGCAGCGACGTTTTCAGAGGGCAATTGCGTCGCGACTGTATCGTATGAGACCGCTTCATGAAGTCCTGAATGCAGCACTACGACAATCACGTCAGCCCGTCCCCGCCGCGCCTCGGCAACGGCCCGGCGCACCGCAGGAATAATGTCGGTCACGGTCAGCCGAGCGTCGCGCAGATTGTCGGCATCCCACACCATCGACCCCGGCGTGGTACCGCCCACGATTCCGATGCGCAGCAGTCCTCCGCGCGGCATCTGACGTGTCACCATCGTCCAGGGCGCCACAAACGGGGCGCCAGACGCGTCGCGTACATTCGCGGCAAGGAAGGGGAAGCTCGCCTGTGACACGGCGCGCCTGAGTAGCGGGACGCCGTAGTTGAACTCATGATTCCCCAGCACCGCCGCGTCGTACTGCATGACATTCATGGCGGCGATAACCGGATGCACCGGTGTGGGACTGACCTTTGCGGCCACGAAGAGGAGCGGATTGCCTTGCAGCAGGTCACCGGCGTCAACGAGCAACACGCGCCCTGGATTGGCCTGACGCAGCGAATCGACAATCGTCGCGGCTCCAGCAAGGGTTCGGGCTGGATCGGCCGCGTTGGCGTAGTAGTCCCAGGCGCGCAGTCGACCGTGGGTGTCGGTGGTCGCGGCGATCACCAAATCGTAGCGATCCCGTGCTTGAACGCCGGGATAGGCGCTCCATCCGGTCGCCGTGAGGATGACCGCGCCGAGGGCGACACCAGCCTGCCATGATCGGGGGACGCGCGACCGCTGGCTCGTCAACTCGTTCGGTGAATACATGGAGGAATGCTAGCGGGCGCTCGCCCCCTGCTCCACCCACCGAGTGGCCGGATCCCCAATTTCGTGGAGCACCCCTCCCCCCGCCTCTCATCTCCCGCGAAGTTCCGTGGAGACCCATCGGCGCCGACCGTCGATACGAACCTGTTACACCGTCGTGGCAGGCCGGACACGACACCTGAGCAGACTAACCATCGTGTGGTGGCAAACAAAGTGCACTCGTCCGGTTTGGCCGACATGAAGCCGCTCATCATCGGCATTGCCGGCGGCACCGGATCGGGGAAGTCCACGGTGGCCCGCAAGGTCGCCGAGGCGCTTCCGAACGCGTCAGTCGCATTTCTCGAAATGGATGCGTACTACCGTGATTTCCAGCACCTGCCGGTGCAGCAGTTGCAACATGTCAATTGGGATCACCCCGAAGCGTTTGACTGGGAGCTCCTGACCACCCATCTCGCGGCCCTCTCGCGCGGCGAACGGGTGGAGATGCCGGTCTACGAGTTCGCGTCGCACTCGCGAGCCACGCGAACGCGACCCATCGAACCCGCAGACGTGGTCGTCATCGATGGAATTCTGCTGCTGTCTGACCCGTCGGTGCGTGAGCTCTGCGATGTGAAAGTGTTTGTGGATGCCGATCCGGACATCCGGCTCATTCGTCGCATTCGTCGAGATACGGCGGTGCGTGGACGCGCACTCGAGTCCGTTTTGGAGCAGTACCTGACCACCGTCCAACCCATGCACTTGCAGTTTGTTGAACCCAGCAAGCGATACGCCGACGTCATCGTTCCGCGCGGCGGGAGCAACAGCGTGGCGATCGAAATGATCGTCGCCAAAATCCATCGACGCCTCACCGCGCGACATCACGCGCGCGCGGCGTCGCGTACGCCGGCATTCGTACCGACCGCGCCCGCCGACATCTAACCATCGCATGAATCCTGCTCCGTCGTCCGTAGAACGCGTGCTCGTCGTCGATGACGAGCCCGAAATCGTCGCGCTGGTGGCGTACCATCTCGGCAAAGCCGGGTATCGACTGGCGACCGCCTCCACGGGCCAGGATGCGCTTGAGGCGGCGCGACGAGAACGATATTCCCTGATCGTGCTCGACCTCATGTTGCCGGGCATGTCCGGCTTCGACGTCCTCGAAGCGTTGCGCAGCGATGAGCAAACGCGCAACGTGGCCGTGCTGATGTTGACCGCGCGACGCGAGGAACAGGATCGCATTCGCGGGCTGTCCCTGGGGGCCGACGACTATCTCACCAAACCGTTCAGTCCCGCCGAATTGGTATTGCGCGTCGGGGCGATTCTGCGCCGTTCCGGCAACATTCCCGCCGCGAGCGCCGACAGCGTCATCATTGGTCCGTTGCGTATCGATCGCGCGGCGATGACCGTACTGGTCGACGACCGACCCGTGGAACTCACACCGACCGAGTTCAAGCTGCTGCTCACACTCGCCGAGCGACGCGGACGCGTGCAAGGACGCGCGCATTTGCTGGAGACCGTATGGGAGGCCGCGCCGGACATTCAAACACGAACGGTCGATATGCACATCCAGCGCTTGCGCACGAAGCTGGGCGCGGCGGGTGAGCTTATCGAAACCGTACGGGGCTTCGGCTATCGCTTGCGCGCGGCCGCGCCGCGCGGCACCTGAGGCGTCGCCAACACGGTGAGGGTCAGTCAACGGCTTCTGTTGCACACTGCGGTCGTCGCGATGGTGGTGGTGGCGACGGTCCTGTTTATTGTCGAGCGCAGTGTGACCACCCATCTCCGCGCGGACTCACCGTCATCCGAGGCGACGGTCACCGATGCCCGACTGGCGCGCATTCGACGCGACATGGGCGTGGCTGGCATCGCCGTGCTCGTCATCGGCGTCGGCCTCGCGCAAATGCTCGCGCGGTCGGTCGCGCGTCCGATTGAGGAACTGCGCGACGTGGCCCGCGCGGTCGCGTCGGGTGACGTCGCGCGTCGTCCGTCACTCGTGGGAGCTGACGAGGTCGGCGATGTTGGCAGTGCGCTTCGCCGGATCGCTGACGAACTCGAATCGCGACGTCAGGCCCTCGCCGCCGAGGAGGAGTTGCTGGTCGCGCTGACCGAGTCGCTCAACGAAGGCGTGGTCGCGGTCGACGCGCGACAGCAAGTGGTGCGGATTAACGAAACGGCGCGGCAACTGTTGCGGTTGCGAGAACCGGTGCCGTTCCCCGCCGAGTATTTGCCGCGTGATCGGATGTTGCGTGAGGCGCTCTCCGCTGTGCTATCGGGGAGCGACGCCATCCCGGGCGAAGTGCGAGTGGACGATCGGACCCTCTCGCTCACGGCACGCCCGCTTCCGGCTGGCGGCGCGGTGCTGGCCATGTACGACCTCACGCCATTCCGTCGTCTTGAGGCCGTGCGCCGGGACTTCGTGGCCAATGTCTCGCACGAGCTCCGCACACCGCTCACGGTGGTGAGTGGTTTTGTGGAAACACTGGCCGACGAAGCACTCCCGCCTGAGTTGCGCCGTCAGTTCCTGGCGATGGTTGAAGGGAACGTGCGACGCATGCAGCGGATCGTCGACGATTTGCTCGATTTGTCACGCATCGAGTCGGGCGGGTGGCTGCCCAATCCTGTCGAGCAGGACCTGGCGGTGGTAGCCGCAGAGATCGCCACTCCGCTGCAGGCGGCGGCGCGAACAAAGGGCGTCTCCCTGCGCGTGGAGGTTGCACCGGACGCCGCCTCGATTTACGCCGATGCCACAGCTACACGGCAGATCTTCAGCAACCTCACCGAGAACGCGCTACGGCACACCGTGAGTGGCGAAGTCGTGCTGTTCTCCGAAGCAGACGACGAAGGCAATTGGATCGGCGTCCGCGATACCGGGGTGGGCATCGGCGCCGTGCACTTGCCGCGCATTTTTGAACGCTTTTATCGCGCCGATCCGGGTCGGTCACGCGAAGCGGGTGGCACCGGACTTGGGCTGGCCATCGTGCGACATCTCGCGGAGGCCCATGGTGGTCGGGTTCGCGTCGACAGTGCGCCTGGTGTCGGGACAACCATCGCGGCGTTCTTTCCGCGGTCCGACGCGCCTTCGGCCTGACTCGATTTAGCGTGAGCCGTGTGCTTGAGCCGTGTGCTTGAGGCTAAACCCAATACTGTTCAGTTATGTGGTTTTTGACTGTACCACGCAGGGGTATGACGACAGCGCTGGACGATGTGAATGCGGGAGGTCTGTCGCTTGGTGCGGAGTCGCCGCCAGCCA
>JANLVM010000450.1:0-2564 GCA_031364015.1 Gemmatimonadaceae bacterium | reverse complement strand
GACGCCGGATCGTTACTCGCGACTCAATTCGACGTGCGGCGTCCTTGTGCTTCACACACGACGTAGCCCGTAGGACCCGTCGCGTGTGGTGTGCGGTGCTTCATCACCATGACGGACACGAAGACGCGTCGCAATCCTGTGCTGATGACCGTCGAGGACGACCAGATGGCAGCAATGTTTGCCAGCCTCACCCTGAACAGCCAGATCGAGCGCGGTGCGATCGTTCTTGGCTGCGACATGGAGTTCACCGGCATGGTGTCATTGGTGGCCAGGAAGGACAAGCTTCATGGGGCCGAGGCGCGCACCAAAGCGCTGTCAATGGTCACGCCCGGCATGATCATGCAACCCAACGGTATTTTGGGCGTGACCTTGGCCCAGCAGCACGGCTGCGTGTTCGTCGCGGCAGCATAGGCATAGGGCACCGTTTACACCGCGTCGGACAAACTCGAAAACGTAAAGTCACGGACTTTGATCGGCGGCATGTACACCGCGCCACCTGCACCCCCCCTCCGATCAGTTGATGCGAATTGTCGAGCCCATCGCCTGCAGATGGTTCAGGAAGAAAATCGGCGATTCGTTGAACCGGAAGTTCTTGATCGGTCGCGTGACCTTGTCGTTCTCAATGAGAAACGTGCCGTCGCGCGTGAGTCCCGTATAGAGAATCGTGCGCCGATCGACCGCGCGGATGTACCAGAAGCGCGTGACGAGAATGCCGCTGGCCGGATTCATCCGGAATAGGTGGCCGGTTTGCGCCGGAATACGCACGCCGAACGCGCCATTGATGACGTAATGCAAAGCGGCCAAGGCAACGTGGCTGAGCTGCTTCGGTCATTCCGCTCGTTTCTTCGCGAGAGCGACATGATGGCCTATCTCACGATGATGGCGGTCCGCCTACTGGAGCTGCACCGGGCTCTAAAACCCACGGGTGGGTTGTCGCGAGTTCCTGCATCGCCTGACCCTTGGAAGCATCGCGCTCGGCGCCCTGCCCGCCTCGCTCGGCGCGACCGAGTCCGTCCCTGAAACTTCAATCTTCAACGAATTCGCGGCGCTGGTACAGCAGCCGACAGTCCCGGGCTTCGATGTGACGAGGGCGCAGAAGATGACTGGCAAGTAGGCGCAGCCAACGGACTTGAGCCCCGTCATCGGTTGGCGAAACGATCCACGGCATTGATGTGGTTCACTCCGCAGGCGCCCACGACGCTTCCGCGATCGTCGACGATGGCGAATTCGTACATCGAGCCCGTCACGTGCCCAGCAATGCTCGCGCGAATCCACGTCGCGGCGTCGACGAGGGAATAGTTCGCGCGACACCATACCATCCACGGCGAAACGTCGGCGTACGACTCGCGCACAGCTGCGAGCAGCACGGCGGCATCAGCTTCATGGTAGGGCCGGATTGATACGGGTTGCTCCATGCGCGGTGTCTCCCGGCGGTATAGTGGACGTGATGCGGCTGGACGGACGCCAAGGTAACTCCGAGCAGATGGTCCGTGGCGCCCTGACGTACGGCGTCCGCGAATCTTCAAACGATCAGCAACGGCGAGGCCACCTTGACCACTCGATAGCTCGCAGGACAAGGGCCGCTTTCGATTGCGCTCGGGCGCAGGGCGAAGCCGTACTTTCGCTCGAATCGAAGTTCGGTTTCGCACGTCGGTGGCCCGTTGTAGTTCCACGCCATGGTATTCGCCCGTGGCCGATCCGCTTGAACGCAATGAGCAGTCTTGACATATGTCACTTTCGGCGCGATACTGACACATATGATCAAGACCCAAGTCTACCTGCGCGAGGAGGAGCTTGCCGCGTTGCATTTGGCTGCCGCCCGCTCCGGGCGCAGCGTGGCGGAACTGGTGCGCGACGCGGTACGGACGGTGGTACTTCGTCCAGAGGCGGACGGCCCGGTCGGGCTCTGGGACGGCGAACCCAAACGCACGTCGGTAGAGCACGATTCCATCTATGACGAGACCTGATGCGGCAAGGCGAAACGGTCTTCGTCGACAGCGGCGCGTGGATCGCGCTGGCGTTGTCGCGAGACCCGCTCCATGCGCCAGCGAAGGCACAGTGGGACGTGCTTCGTGGAGTCGGTGCGAAACTGCACACGTCCATCCCCGTGGTGATTGAGACGTTCACCTTCCTCGAGCGCAACGCAAACCGCGATGTTGCGATCGCGTGGAAGGATTCCATTTACAAGCCCGGCACCGTCGTGATGCTGCCGTGCGACCATGATGATCTGGAGCGATCATGGGAGTACTTTCGACGACGCGACCTACACCACCTGTCAGCGGTAGACGCAACGAGTTTCGCTATCATGAAACACCGAAAGATCCGTGTCGCCTTCACCTTCGACTACCACTTTAGTGTGGTTGGCTACCGTCTGGTGGGATGAGCAATAGCGTCTCACCATCCCCAAGCGGCTCCGCGCCTATTGTCTCTATCGCCGCCGCTTGCTTGGCGAGATCGCCCGCGTCGCCGCCCGCACGGTCACAGCCGCGATCCGCACGCTGACCGGTGAGCACGATCTCGCGGCGGGCATCGTCGCGTGCCTGCAGACGCACGGCTCGCGGGCC
>JANLVM010000431.1:0-3765 GCA_031364015.1 Gemmatimonadaceae bacterium | reverse complement strand
TTCGACCGCTGGATCACTCAGCACGATGCGCGCCGACGTCGGTCCCGTCATATCGCCTTCGACGGTGCGCTGGCCGTCGATATACACGCCGTCGGTGGTCGTCAGGCCGACACGCTTTCCCGCGAGCTTGTGGATGTGCGCAAGCAATCGCGCCGTGGTGGTCTTGCCGTTGGTGCCCGTGACTGCCGCAATCGGGATCGTGCTGGTCGCATTCTGCGGGAAGAGCATGTCGATGACTTTCCCGGCTACGTCACGCGCGCGCCCTTCGCTGGGTGCCATGTGCATGCGGAATCCAGGCGCCGCATTCACTTCGCAGATTGCGCCGCCGATCTCCTTGTACGATTGGGTCATGTCCGGTGACAAGAAGTCCACGCCACCGACGTCAAGTCCGATCGCCTGAATGGCCCGCACCGCCATCTCGGCGTTGTCTGGATGCACGACATCGGTCATGTCCACTGCCGTGCCGCCGGTCGAAAGGTTCGCGGTCAGGCGCAAGTACACGTCTTCTCCCGCGGGCGGCACCGTGCGGCCAGTGTACCCCTGCTTCTCCAGCAGCCCGACGGCTTGCTCGTCGAGTTCCAGTTGCGTGAGCACCTTTTCGTGCCCGATACCCCGACGCGGATCGAGGTTTACCTCGGCGATCAGTTCTTCGATGGTGTGCAATCCGTCACCGGTCACCTTGCCGGGCTCGCGCTTGCTCACCGCCACAAGTTCGCCATTCACCACCAGCATGCGATGGTCGTGACCGGTGATGAAACTCTCCACAATCACACTCCGCGCGATCGCTTGCGCACGGGTGAAGCCGGCAATCACCTCGTCCGGCGTCGTGAGATTCACCGACACCCCGCGCCCGTGATTGCCATTGTATGGTTTGGTGACCACGGGATAGCCAATGCGCGACGCGGCGGCGACGGCGCGCTCGGCGGTTTGCACTAAGCGCTGCCTGGGAACCGGCAGTCCAAGATTCGCCAGAATGCGATTCGTTTCTTCCTTGTCCGACGCCAGTTCCACCGCGATGTGCGACGTGCGGCCCGTGATCGTGGCTTGAATGCGTTGTTGATTGCATCCGTACCCCAATTGGATCAGGCTCTGGTCGTTGAGACGCAGCCACGGGATACCCCGTGCCTCGGCGGCATGCACGATGCTCGCGGTGCTCGGCCCGAGTGCTCGCCGTTGTGCATAGCGGATGAACGCATCGCGGCGCTCGGCGAGATCGAACGCTGGATTGTCGCCAGCGGGTCGCAGTTCCGGCGGCAGCAGATGGTGCAGGAGATCCAAGGCGACGTCTGCCGCTTCAAGCCCGACATCTTCCTGCTCGTACTCGAACACCACGTCATAGACGCCAGGTTGCCCGGTCTCTCGCGTTTTACCAAACGTGACGGTGATACCGGAAACGTTCTGCAATTCGATGGCGACATGTTCGAGCACATGACCGAGCCAGGTCCCCTCATCTTCCATCATGCGTCGCACGAACCCGCCAGCAACGCCGTACGAACAGCCGTGGTCGCGCAACCCGGGAAGGGCCGTCAGTAACGACTCGATGAACGCGTCTCCCAGACGTCGTGTCGGCCACGCTTCCAGCGCGCCCAGATCGAGTACCAGTCTGATGACCGGAAAGTGCGCGTAGTGGCTCGGCCCCACATAGACCGAGCGATCGAGTATCTCCATCGATTATCCGCCGATGACCACGGCGCTGTACTGCGCCGCTGGTGCGGCGTGACGCGTGTGCAGATTGAACGCTGATCCTGCGCCAAGCAGGTGAATGCGCGTTCCGATGATCGTGATCGGTTCACCTGGCTTTGCGTCGGCGATTGATGAGTACTCGATATTCGCCGAGTCAACGACCGTGACCGCTCCGGATCCCACCACTTCCAACGTTTCGTCGGGGGCGATGAACGCCGCGGTGTCTTCGTCCACCCCGAGACCGACACAGAACGGATTGTAGGATAGCGCCGTCAGCAGACGGCCCATGCGATCGCGCTGACGAAAGTGTTGGTCGATAATCACGCGGTTTGTGAGCCCGAGCCCCGCACACATGGTCACCATGCCGGCACGCGGTGTGCTCCCCTCATCACCGAACGCGATCATGTGTTCACTGAGGTAGGCCGCTCCCGCGCTGGTGCCCGCGATATGCACGCCCTGCAGGTGCCGCACGCGAAGCAACTTGGCGACCGGTGTCCCACCCAGAATCGTTGACAACTTGAGCTGGTTACCGCCGGTAAGAAACACGCCGCTCGCGTCACCCAGCCACTCCAACCAATCGGCATCGTCGCAATCGCTGCGGTGATCAAAGTTGAAGGCCTTCACATGCTTCACTCCGTGCCGCTGAAAAGCGCGTTCGTAGAACGTGCCCATGTCGGGCTCGTTCGACGCCGTGGGGATAACGGCAATCCGCGCCGCCGCGTTACCGCATAGCGACACGAAGCGTTCGAGAATATCGGAGGCGAGCAGTTTGCCGCCGATCGGAATGATCCAGCCGCGCAGGCTCATGGGGTCGCTATCGAGGGGAGAAACCGCAGTTGAAGTACTATAACCGCAGTTGGAGTACTACAACCGCAGTTTCAGTGCTTCATGCCGTCCTTTTTCGGCATCGCACATCCCATTTCCAACACCTCAAACTTGTCGTGGAGTCCCTTGAGTGCGTCCTTGAGCGTCGCGTCATTGGCCTTCGTCAACACCAGCTCGGCCACGGCCTGAGTCGCGGCCGGAAGCGCCGCTGCAGCTTCCTTGAGCTTCGGTGCGTCGCATCCCTTGGGTGCGGTGGAAGCAGCCAATAGGTTTGCCGATGCCACCATGTCGGCGGCTTTTGCGCGCATCGGCGCCATATCGCCCTTGTCCTTGGCGGGATGCCAGGTGGCCATCATGAGCGCGTGGTAGGCATCCAACTCTTTCCACGGACTCATCCCGTGATGCTTTTCCTGCTCCATTTTGGAATGGTCCATCTGGTCCATCTTGGCTTTGTCCATTCCGCCGGTTTTGACGGGCGGCTGCTGGGCTGATGCGGTAGCGGCCGTTACTACGAACGCGACGGCGGCAAGGCGAATGTTCATAGGAGTTTTCGTGTTGTTGATTGTGTGCTCCACGCGGGCCGTTATGGCGTAATCGTGGGAGTTTGCGTCACGTTATAAATACTGTTGAACAGCATCTTGAATGTCCCGTGCGTCTGTGCGCGGAACGTGACTTCGGGGCCGAACAAGAAGAGCTTACCGCGTCCCACCGTTGCTTCCACGGCGGCGACGCCACCCTCCAGATAATTCTGGCCCCACGCCCAGCCGCTGCGGAGAGGTGTTGCCGTGTCGAACCATGCGACCGGGCGGACGCCGTTGGCGCCGGCCGTGGGACCAAGGCGAAATACCGGGTTGTTGTTGAAGAACATGTCGGTGTGTCCCTGCATGCCCAGCGCCGAACTTGCCGTGCTGTCTACCGCGACGCGAACAACCGAGCCGGGCACGTAGAACTTATCCGATGCCAGGTGCACGTCGGCCATGCCGGGTTGCTTATCCACCAGGTAGTCAGACATGGGCAGTCCAAGCTGTTGGCCAATGCGTGCGGCGTTTCCGGCGGCCACGACGATACCGCCAGCCTCGACGAACTTGCGGATGTTCGCCAGCGCGGTCGCACCGGTACCGGTACCGGCGTTCACGTCGCACAGGCTGCGAAGATCGGGATCGGATGACGGCGCGGTTACCACGGCGGGCTCTCCGCCCCGGCCACCGCCACCACCACGTCCTCCGCCGCCACCGCCGATGTTGCCATCGGAGGGCA
>JANLVM010000413.1:0-2391 GCA_031364015.1 Gemmatimonadaceae bacterium | reverse complement strand
GTATGATGTATGCAGACTCTGCGGCGCTCTGGATCGTCGATTTCAGCCCGGCGCGCGTCGTGATGTTGGACGCCGCCCGAGGCAACACCCGGCGCGTCGTTGGGCGGATCGGGCGCGGACCCGGAGAATGGGTAGGGCCGCTGATACTGCTTGGCCGTCGTCGCAAGGAGATTGGGGTGTTTGATTCGAATTTACGGCGCAGCTCGTGGATGTCCGAAGGCACCGCACTGCTATACCAGGAGCCTCTGAACCCAGGCGCGGGTGCCGGGTCAGCATGCGTGCTCGGCGATAACGGGTTTCTTGCTTCTACGATCGCGCGACCGAACTCCACCAGGCTTGTCCGCGTTTCTGGCTCCGTACCGCCGGTGAATTCCGTGTCCGAGCTGCCATGGCCGGCATTGCGCCTGATTCCAGCCGTCGCGTCGCAGGTACGTATGCAGGCAACGAACGATGGATGTCTCGTCTTTCCATTGTATGCCAGCGGCCTCGCTCGCTACGACCGCAGTGGCACATTGACCGACACGATCCATTTGATCGAGTCCTCGCCTTCGACAGTTGTAGACGAACGTAAGGTTACGCAGGGAAACGCGTTCTCAGTAGCGACGGGAAGCGCACACGGCGTCAACGCTGCCGCGCACTTTGGTCCATTACTGGTGGTCGCCTTCGGCGGGAGGTCCGCGCAGCGTGAGCGCCTGCTCGACTTCTACGACTGGAGTACCAAGCAGTATGTAGGGTCACTCAAAACGGCATTGGACGTCAACCGCATTGCGGCGACAGCGTCCATGCTTTACCTGCAGATGCTGGATGATGACGGCCTCTATCGCTTGCAGGCACTACGGATCGTGAGCCGCACAGGGCCGACGCCGCAGTGAGGCGAGCGCCAGTATGCCACCTGTGCGCTCACGCATGTCGACGCGCGGCCGCCGAACACGGCGCGCGATCGCCTGTGCGCGCAAATCCGCACGCTGCTGCCGCGCATCGCACAGGTGATCGACCAAACAACGCGCCGCGTCCTGCAGGAAGGAGTCCGTGCCGGTTGACGAGAAAATCGTCTCCCTCTTTGAGGCCCACACCGATATCATCGTCAAGGATCGGCGCGACACGCACTTTGGGCACAAGATCTTTCTCACCACGGGGAAGTCGGGCCTCATTCTCGATTGTGCGATCCCGAAAGGCAATCCGGCGGATGTCACGTGGACGCGTAGGCGCTGGGTGTCGAGGATGTGTGCTTCGCGAAGAAGCGCCTCAGCGGGTTAAAGCGGCCCGCAGAGGTGGGTGAACGCCACACCCGCCAGCGATCCATTGCTCACCGGCCCGAACCCCGGAATGCCCGGTTTGTCGTGGCGGGCTTCCTTCGTGCCCTTCTCATCGTAGTAGAACCAACGCTCTTTCGTCGCCACCGTTCGCTTCACGCAATCGAACATGGCGATGGACCGCGTGCTCTTGTACTCACCCTTCGGCGTCTTTATGGCGGGTTGCAGCGCGGCGCGTACGGTTGCCGTAACGATGCCATTGGCACGCGAAACCGATCGCGTTTCGAGCATGACCGGCGTTCCTACTGACGTTGCGCCGATTTTTGTGAGGTTTTGCGCGTGAGCGACGCTGGCGAACGACAGGATCACGAGTGCGGTTGCACGCAACGCGCCGTTACGGACAGGAAGTGGCGCGATCACCTGAGCGTCCCCGCGAGTTCTTCGTACACTTTGCGCACGGCAACGGGCGCCTGCTGATCCACCAGAAACCAGCTGGCGTACGGTCCCCATTGTGCTTGCTTGACGGCGTCGTCTACCGTGAGCCCCAACGAACGCAAACGCGTCACCTCCGCGATCACCGCGCGCAGCGACTCTCTGAATGTGACCAACTCTTCTCGCGACGCCGCGGGCTCCTCAATGAAACCGTGTCCCGGCACATAGCGCGTGGCGTTCATCGCGAGCGCACGGTCGACCGTCCGCATCCACTCGCTCGGATACGCGGAACGCATCGCGGGAAACACGCGGTTGAGATACGCCTCGCTCATGAACAGGATCCTGGTTGCCGGCAGATACACCATCAAGTCGCCGCCGGTATGCGCGCGGCCAAGAAATCGAACATCGACCTTCATGGTTCCGACATCAACGATCTCGTGGTCAGCACGCATCGCGTTTGGCGGCACGACCACACGACGAGTGGCAGGGGCCGCCGCCGAGTCGCGCTTGAGTTGCGCCAGTGACGTCGCATGCACGATGTAGGTGATGCCCGTCGGGAGCACGCTGTTGCCGGCGGTGTGGTCGCCATGGTCGGACCCCACCACGTACCACTTGATTGGGAGCGGTGTGACGGTCTTGATGCGATCAAGCATCGTTTGCGTAGCGGCGGGGCTTCCTTGGCCGTCCGCCACCAGCACACCGTTGG
>JANLVM010000342.1:0-1502 GCA_031364015.1 Gemmatimonadaceae bacterium | reverse complement strand
CGCGCCGCGTCGCCTTGCTCTGACGCCTGGCAACCGATAACCTCCGCGGATTCTGAAGCAGGTGGGGCTGACGCCGGTGACGTTCGCAGCGCCCCCGAAGCGGTGACGCGCCCCTCCCTAAGTAGCCCGAAGGCGGTTCCTTGTATTAGTTGACCATAGTCATTGACCATGGTACGTTCAGGAATGACGAGAGAACCGGTCAAAACCATCGCCATCTCGGAGTTCAAGGCCACCTGCCTAGCCGTTCTCGAACAGGTGCGTCGCACCGGCGCCCCGATCATCGTGACCCGCCGCGGCCAGCCGATCGCCGAGGTGATTCCGCCGTCACTGGCAAGCGCGGGCGAGAGCTGGCTCGGGGCCATGCGTGGCACGGCCACCATTGCCGGGGATCTGGTGTCGCCCGCCGGCGACGCAAACGAATGGGAGACACTGCGGTCGTGAAGCTGCTCCTCGACACGCATATCTGGTTGTGGGGACTCCTCGATCCGGATCGTTTGGCTCCCCAGGTTCGCACCGCACTGCAGGCTCCCGAGAACGAACTGTGGCTCTCGCCGATCAGCGTGTGGGAGGCCGCAGTGTTGGTGGAGCGAGGGCGTTTGGTGGTGACCGGGCCGACGGCCGCATGGGTCGAACAGATGGTGCAGGCGCTGCCCAGGCGTGAGGCACCGCTTACGCACGAAATTGCGTTAGCGAGCCGCCAATTGACGCTGTCGCATCAGGACCCCGCTGATCGGTTCATCGCGGCGACCGCGCGTGTCATGGGGCTCACGCTGGTCACGGCAGACGAGCGATTGCTGCAGTCGACTGAGTACGCCGTCCTCGCGAACCGGTGAGCGGCGTCGACCGAAGTGCTTGGTCCAGGCATGACGGATCTCGGCGCTGCGCAGTCCGAGCTCTCGGACCGCGATCGCTATCTTCGCGGCGTGATCATCGTGAGAACATTCACGGGATCACGGATAACCAGGCGGCGGCACGCGCTTTTTCGTTGCCTGTTCAAACGCATATGCAAGCCCAATGATCTTTGGCTCGGCGCATTTGCCGGCGAGGATCTGCACCCCGAATGGCCGTGGCTTCGGCTCGAAGTGCGCAGGAAATGGCTGATTCGCCGGTGTTGTGGCGGCGATCAACGCGTACGGCACCGCAATAGAGGGATAGCCAGCACGCGCCGACATATCCGACCCCGATATTCCAGGAAAGAGCAGCGCGTCGAGTCGTTGCCCCTCGAGCGCGACATCAAGCCCCTGGGTGATCGCCAAGCGGATGTCCTTGCGGCGGTCGGCCTCATAGTGTTCACGGTCAAGGCGCAGGTCCATCTCGTCGGAGAGGTCGAGGCGCGCCTGCCCGTATCTGATCGCGCCCAAGCGCTGGTGCGCGAGGTTCCATTCGCGAAGCGCGGTGAGCGAAGCGACCGGTGCCCGATCACCAAGGCTCGCGAGCCACACATTGAAGTCGCGCTTCATGCCGTACGTGAACACGGTCGAGCAATTCGCGTTACGACTACG
>JANLVM010000313.1:0-3478 GCA_031364015.1 Gemmatimonadaceae bacterium | reverse complement strand
GACCATGCCCATCACCTTCGTCCCGGTGGCTCGCCCACTCATGGCGATGGGTCTGTTGAATGCGCGGATCGATTTCCGCTCGCTCATCAAGGGTGGTAATGCCCTCTCGTCCACCGCCGACGGTTTCGAAGAGTCGCTGCGTGACTGGACGTTCGACAACGACAGTGGCAAAGTGCGCGGAGGGGCTCGAGGCGCGCTCCTGCTCAAAGGCCGCGTCCTGAACGACCAGTTGTTGACCCTGTCGTACGACAGCGAGCGTGACCGTGGACGCACGCTCTTCCGCGACATTCGCCCCGACGAGTTCTTCCCGGTTTATGGCGATGCGTCGATGCGCGAATTCGACGCGCAGTCGCGGCGGAAATTCTATGCGCGCCTCGACCGCGGGCCGTCGTACACGATGTTCGGTGATTTCCAGACCATGCGTGCAGACGAGCGGCGCGTACTCACGGCGTACGATCGTTCGCTCAATGGCGCGGTAGAGCATTTCGAGGGAAGAAAGGGAACGGCGACGCTCTTCGCGAGCCAGGGACGCATGCGCCAGACGGTGGACGAGTTGCCGGGACGCGGTATTTCGGGGCCGTACGTCTTGAGCCAGTCACAGGGGCTCGTCAACTCCGAACGTGTTGAGATCATCACCCGCGATCGAAACCAGCTGTCGGTGATCCTCTCACGCGTGGTGCTGACACGGTTCGCTGACTACACCATCGAAGCGCTCACGGGGCGTCTCCTCTTCCGTTCCCCTGTGCCGAGCGCCGACGCCAATCTCAACCCGGTCTCGATTCGCGTCACCTACGAGACCGACACTGCAACGGGCGACAACTTCTGGGTATACGGGGGCGACGCCTCGCTCCGGCTCACCGACGCCCTCGAGGTGGGCGCGACCTACGCGAAGGACAAGAATCCGTTGCAGAATACGCAGTTGGCCGGTGTGAACGCGACGGCGAAGCTGGGCCGGGAGACCATCGTGTTCGGCGAGCTCGCACAGAGCGAACAGGCCGGTACGAAGGGTGAGGCGTTCCGCGTCGAACTTCGTCACCAGTCCGAGCGCGTGGACGGACGAGTCTTCGCGGCGCGCAGCGACTCGGCCTTCTCCAATCAGTCGTCCACCTTCTTCGGAGGGCGAACGGAGCTGGGTACGCGCTTCACCGTCGCGCTGAACAACAAGACTCGCCTGGTGGGCGAGGCACTCCGCACCGAAAACAACACGGGCCTCGACGGACGTCGCGACGGTGCTCTGCTTTCGTTCGAGCGACAGATCAACAAGGCCTGGCGCGCCGAGTTCGGCTATCGGTACGCGAAGGAGTCGGGCAACTATTCGCCCTATCCGGGAGCAACCAGCTCACTCATCAACCGCGGCTTGGTCGACAACGACGTCAGCGCCATACGCGGACGACTGAATTGGACGCTCCCCGAGAAGACCAGAAGCTCACTCTTCACGGAATACGAGCAGGACATTCGCGACGACTCACATCGCGGCGCCGTGGGCGGCGAGTACATCATCAATAACCGCACGCGTGTCTACGGGCGTCACGAGTGGTTGACTGGTTCGCAGGGACCCTACGCTACCAATCAGGGGTCGAACCAGGAGTTCACGGTGTTCGGCATTGATGCTGACTATCTCAAGAACACGCAGATGTTCAGTGAGTACCGCGCACGCGACGCCTTCGCTGGTCGCGACGCCGAAGCATCCATCGGCTTGCGGAATCGGTGGGCCGTCGCGCCGGGACTTCTCATCAACACGAGCTTCGAGCGTGTCTCGCCGCTCTTCGGCACAATCGGAACCGGTGTTAACGCGACCACGGGTGATGACCTCGCTGCTACCGGCGCCGTGGAGTGGACGCGTCCGTCGCTCTGGAAGAGCACCGCGCGCCTTGAATACCGTGATGCTGACACCGGCGACAACTTCCTCGCCTCGTTTGGCTATGCCCGCAAGCTGTCGCGCGACTGGACGCTTCTCGGGCGAACGTTGTGGGATGTCTACGACGCGCAGCAGAACCAGACGCACGGGTGGTCGCAGCTCGGCTTTGCCTGGCGAGAGACCGATCGCAACAAATGGAATGCGCTCATGCGCTACGAGAACCGCGTCACGCATCTCGGTTCGCTTGGCACCGTGCAGCAAACGGAGAATCTCGCCCACATTCTCGCCGCGCTCGTGAACTACCAGCCGGCGTCGCGGGTCACGCTCTCGGGGCGCTACGCGGCCAAGGTGGCGCGTGACGATATCGGCACGCTCAGTACGCGCACCACATCGCAACTCGTGATGGGGCGCGGCATCTTCGATCTCAACCGTCGTCTGGACGCGGGCCTCATCGGCTCGCTCCTGGCCAGCGACGGCTTCTCGTCGCGCCGCTACGGACTGGGGGGTGAGCTGGGTCTCATCGTCCTGAAGAATCTTCGCGTGGCTGGCGGATACAATTTCTTCGGCTTCACCGACAAGGACCTCAACACCTTCGGTACGACCCGCAAGGGTGCGTACCTCGAACTCGGCTTCAAGTTCGACGAGTCGATGTTCGGACTGGGGGTGGGAGATGTGCCCTGCGACAACGCCTGCCGTGCAGGAGGGAAAAAAGAATGACGGTCAGACGACTCCAGCTTCGTGTCGCCGCCGCTGCGGCCACGACCCTGATAGCGCTTCTCGCGGGATGCGCGTCCGCGAACATGACTCCTGCAGGGCGACTTACGCCGGTGAGGGACCGCGTGACCGACGAGGCGATCGCGCGCGACCTGGCGATCTTCGACGATTACGAGCGGCGGTTGAGTGCGGCGGCGCCCAGCCCGTCGGGTGCGCAACGCTATCTCGCAGCGCGAGCGACCGAGTACGTGCGCATCGCGCGCGACGCGTACGAGCGCAACGATCGCACGGATTTTGTTGAAGACGCACTCGCCTGGGCGGCTGCCGACATCGAGACCCTCCAGCGGGACGGGGCCAACGCTGTCATGCCCAGCGCGGTGCCGATGCCCAAAGGAACGCAGCGATCGGACGAGGCGTTGTGGGCGAGGGCGGATGGATTGCGACGCGACGTCGGCTCACTGTCGGCTCCCGACGACATCGCGCGCGCCGAGGGTCAACTGATGCGCGCGGGGTATACGTTCCTGGCCGGCCCCGCCTGCATCGCGGAGTCACCGCTCGTGGCGGCGACGCGATATCTCAACGGCGTCGACGGAAGTCGTCTCCCCAGCCCGCTCCCCGTTCCCGATGTGACGCCAACGCAGCCGATGCCGGTGCGGCCTCCGCTCGAGTCCACGCCGCCGGCGACTCCGTCGGCGAACTGCGCTACGCCCGAGCGATTGGCAGGGGTCCCGACAATGGTCCACTTTGCGCTCGACAAATCGTTCCTGGCTCCGACGACGAAGGCGGTACTCGACGAGCTGGTCGGAAAAATCGGGCAGTACGCTGGCATACAAGTCGTGCTGTCGGGGCATACGGACGTGCGCGCGAGCGACGACTACAATCAGGCGCTCTCCGAGCGCCGTGTGA
>JANLVM010000307.1:0-2965 GCA_031364015.1 Gemmatimonadaceae bacterium | reverse complement strand
AGGCTGGGGGGTGCTGCAAGCGCCGAGCAGCATGGTGAGCATCGTCAGCCGCTGAAGACTCCGGGTCCAGCTGCCGCGCGCCGAAGGCTGTTTCACCGTGGCTAGTTAGCGATTCCTCGACTGATTGACAAGGCTCGTCAGACGGTACGAAGTTCAACCCGGCGAGGGCCTCCGTGTCTCAGGTGCGAATGATCAGTCCGGTGCAGATCAGGAGATGAGGCCACCTGAATCGGACGTAGGGAGTACAAGATCAAAACCCTTCTCGACTAGATTCAAACCATGGCAGCCAGACGTCAGCTAGTACTCTGTCTCCGCAACACCGGCTACGAGGTGTCGCTGGAGCGTCGAAAGATCTATCAGGTCGTGCCTGATCGGGCCGCGGCGGCGCTCGGGCAGATCCGTGTCGTTGACGAGTCCGGCGACGATTACCTGTACCCGGCGCCTTTCTTCGCGCCCATCACGCTTCCGCAAGCGCTGCGCCGAGCCGTTCTCGCCGCCGTCTAACATGCGTTGCTGCAGACGAACGCAGACGATTTAGGTAGCGCCCGCTCTGCGGGCGCATTTTGTTTGAGCGTTCGCAGCAGAACGCTATTCGTTCGCCTCTTACACCATCCCCGCCAAGCCGAACAGCCGCCTGCAGAAATACACGCTGACGGGTACGGGCACAAAAGGCTGGATGAGCTGCGGAAGGCAAGGACATACCGATGACCGCGACCCCGCGCTCCGAACGCGTCACCCAGAACCGCGTGGTCGCCCTCTTCACCGACCCCACGCACCCCAACCACCTCGGCTACCGCCACCTCGGCGACTGGAGCGCACGAGCCAACACTCGCCACATCGACACAGCACTCCTGCGCGACAACCTCACGGCCCGCGGCTACTCCACCGCCCACATTGCCGCCGCACTTTATGACTGGGCTGGCCCCCGCGTTTTGCGTGGGTTAGTTCCTCGTACACTGCAGGGTTACCAGAGCCACCTGCGGGGGCGACGGCGACGCAGAGCAGAGCAGAGCGGTCGCGCCCAAGGCGGCGAGACGGCTGCGAACCGCGGAAGGCGGCCGCCGCTACTGAGGGAAGTGCACAAGCACCAACGCAATGACCGCAGGCACGGTTTGTACGAACAGAATCTTTCGATTGGCGGTGATCGCGCCAAAGATGCCGGCGATTGCCACACACGTGAGAAAGAAGATTGCCGTGTGGAACCCTTCAGCACCTTGCGTCAGGCTCCAGAACAGCCCCGCAGCGAGGAAGCCGTTGTACAACCCTTGATTGGCCGCCAACACTTTTGACGCCGTCGCCGTCGCATGCGTTTGGCCGAAGGCGCGCAGTCCTGCGGGAATGATGGCGTCATAGTCAAGCGGAATCAGGGTCTGATCAAAGTACGCGCTGGCAGTCGATGCCCTGTACGCGCAGCGCTCGGTCCAGCATAGACGCCGCGCTCCCGCCGCTAGCGATGCGCCGCGCATCAAAAATGAGCCGCCGTTGATTCGTCGCGGCAAACGCGGCCTCAAGCGACGAAGGATCGATCGCATCGACGGTATGCTGAGCCAGTCCCGTCAACCCGCCGCTCGCGTTCATGCCAACCGCGTTCAGTCTTCCCGTGCCAAACGTGAAGCCAAACACCCGATAGTCTGGAATCCGACAGGTCTGGTTACCCTCAGGCGTCGCTCCGAACCCATCCTGATCTCGGAACGAAGGACCTGCCTGGATGACGCGCCGATCTGCCGGTCATGTCCTCTCCCGACGCTACGGATTGCCAGAAATGCATAAAATAGGTAGAATGGAGATACATAGCTAATATTGTTACCCTCAAGGAGCGCTGATGGCCACACCGGACCATGCACCCCCCTCCGCGTCACAACCCACGATCGCATCGCTCGCTGACCTCCCCAGGCGGTCGTCGACGCAGGTGCAGAATCAGTTTGGCGGCGTGCTCGACTTACTCGGGGCAAACGGTGCCATCGTCATTGAGCGACACGACCGCCCGGCGGCCGTATTGATGTCCGTCGACGCGTTTACGCAGCTACAGGCGAGCTCCCAGGCGGGCCGGCAACTGGACATGCTCACCGCCGACTTCGACGCCCTGGTGGCCCACATGCAGACGACAAGAGGGGCTGCAGGACTGATGCAGGCGTTCACGGCGACACCGAAACGGCTAGCGGCGGCGGCGTCACCGCTAGTCCGTGCGTCTGTGCGGTCGCGAGACGAACGTCCGTTACCGAAGTCCGTTACTGCGAAGCCTGTGAAACCTGCGTCGTCACCAGCATCGCCGAAGAAGCGCGCGGCGCAGCGCACCAAGCGCGCGTAAATGGCAGCAGCACCGAGGGTGCCGCCTGCGATTTTTGTGTTGGCCGGTCCGAACGGAGGCGGGAAAAGCAGCATTGGTGGTGCGATGGTACGGAACTGCGGATCGGACTATTACAATCCCGATGAGGCGACCCGGCGGCTCGCGCAAGTCAATCCGCATCTGCCGCTGGAGGAGGTCAATGCACTGGCGTGGAAGATCGGATATGACCGCTTGTCCAAGGCCATTGAGACCCGCACGATGTTCGCGTTCGAAACCACACTCGGTGGCAACTCTGTCACGCGGCTGCTGCGTACTGCTCCCTCGAAGGGCGTGGCGTTGCATATCTGGTACGTGGCGCTCGACAGCGCCGACGCCCACATCGCGAGAGTGCGCGCGAGGGTAGCCGCTGGTGGCCATGACATTCCGGAGGCAAAGATTCGCGCGCGGTTCGACAGCAGTCGCTTGAATCTCGTCACACTGTTGTCGGTCGCGACGAGCATCCGCGTCTTCGACAACAGCGTCCCTGCCGACCCCCAAGGGGTGCCGAGCCCGGTGCACCTTCTCTCGATGCAGGACGGTCGCATAGGCCACGCCATTCCGTTGACGCAGGTGCCCGTGTGGGCGAAACCGATCATGTTCGCTGCGATACGTGTTGCGACGCGGTTTAGCGGTCGCTAG
>JANLVM010000746.1:0-2249 GCA_031364015.1 Gemmatimonadaceae bacterium | reverse complement strand
ACTTTGTCACGGTGCGAAACTGGAAGGACTTGGCCCTGTTCCGGGAATCGCCGGACGATCGCCAAGCTACATGGTGCGTCAGTTGTACGACATGCAGCGCGGAGCACGCAAGGGGGAGTGGGGCGCGTTGATGCGCAACGTGGTGGCCACGATGAGTGTCGACGACCTTCTCAACGTCTCCGCGTACGTCGCCGCGCAACCGCCGCACTAATGGCTGTCAGGTATTTCAGCGAGCAATAGCCCTCCGCTCCGTTCTCCGAGCGGATGAGCGCCCATTTCGGGGATACGAAAGAGGGACGCTGCTACCGTCGTTGACGGCGCTGGTCGAAGAGCCAGTCCACGAACTCTTTGGACGCGTACGTCGCATCCCACGAGTTGTGATCCGTTCCCAGATACTCCGTATAGCGTACCTTGCTTCCGACAGTCTTGAGCGCCGCTGCCGGTTCTCGTGAGCCGATCACGGGGACGACGCGATCCATCTCCCCGTGGAAGATCCAGAGCGGCACGTCGCGCAACTGTCGAGCGAGGGCCGTGAACGATGAACCGCTGTCCGGTGGCACAACGGGCAGAATCGAGAACCGCGGAGTGGGAGTAATCCACCCGCAGATCGGCGCGACCGCGGCGAAGAGAGTGGGATTCCGATACGCGATATACCACGACCCGCGTCCGCCCATTGAGAGACCGGTGAGATAGACCCGATCCACATCGACGCGATACTCGGCCATCGTCTGCCGGAGCGCAACCATCGCTGCGTCAGCGGGGCCACCGGCCCACGCCGAGTCCGTCGGCACTTGCGGGAAGACAACGATCGCAGGGAAGCGATTCGGATCCCGGCGAATCGCCGGCGCAAGTCCGATTGTTGTTTGGAGCATGCCATCCGATCCGCGCTCGCCGGCGCCGTGCAGAAAGAGAATGACCGGCCAGTCCGTGCGCGACGAATAGTCGGCCGGCACATACACCTGATAGCGATAGCCCTGACCACCAACGCTTGCCAACTTGTTCAAGAAGCCAGTCTCGACGCGCTGCGCGCTCGACGCGTGCCAGGGCAATGCAAGCAGCAGCGCTGAGAAAATCGGCATGCGCATTCGCGGGCCTCCAGAGGTTGAATCGGTGGGCAGCAGGAAATGTCGTAGACCGAACATCGAACCACGAAAGCGCCCCTGTCAAGTTACCGGTGGCCGACAGCGTCCGCCTCTGACCAATATTGTTGCGCAAATGCGGACGCGGCGCGAAGCGAGCGCGCCGCTTCCGGTACCAGTCCAACGAGCATCTGCCAGCAGTGTGGCACATCCTCAAATACCTCCAGTTCACACACACCGCCGGCCGCGCGAATACGCTCTGCCATCCGGCGCGCATCGTCCAGGAGGAGCTCCGTCGAGCCGACATGAATCGCCACCGGCGGAAGCCCATGAAGATCGGCGTACACCGGAGACGCGGTCGGCAGCCTCGGCGGAGTAGGGCCGAGCGCGATCGCCGCGAAGTCAGTGATGTTGCCTGAACGGAACATCGCACAGCGGCCGTCGTTGTCGCGCACCGAATCGCCTGATCCGGCAAGATCAGTCCACGGTGAGAATGCAATCACGCAGGCTGGTAGCTTGCGGCCTCGCTCGCGCAGCGCAATCGCCAACGCCAGGACCAGATTACCACCCGCTGAGTCGCCGGCCAGTGCGATGTCGTTCGGCGCCGTGCCGTTGCTAACGAGCCAGTCGAAGGCCGCAAGCGTATCGTCATGCGCTGTGGGAAACTGAAACTGCGGCGCGAGGCGGTACGCGACGCTGAACACCCGACGTTCGGTAAGCCGGGCCAACGCGGCAGCAATCGGACGGTGTGTCTCGGGCGAGCACGCGACGAAACCGCCACCATGGACGTAGAGAATCGTGCCCGGTCGCGGCGATGGGACGCTGAGCCATTCGCCGCGCACCGACGTGTTACGCACCCGATCCCGACGGAGCCCGCGTGTGGCAAGCCACCCGTAGAGTCGCGGTGCGCCGAATATCCGACGGGCACGGCGCACGAGCGCATCAGCGCTACCCCATGTGCGGCGCCGGACGACGATACGAATTGCGAGAGAAAAACATCGAGCTTGCCAACTCGCCATGCGATCCCCTATGACCTTCAATGTCGTGCTACCCTCGGCCTCGCTTGCAGTGTTGAAGATGTGTGGTGACAGCCGCAAGAACGCAACCGAGTGATCATAGAAGCCCTGACGCTGACCTGCCGAGTCGGCGTGGCTGAAAGACCGTGACCCA
>JANLVM010000299.1:0-10891 GCA_031364015.1 Gemmatimonadaceae bacterium | reverse complement strand
AGCGGACGCGCAGGATCACGATACGCGAGGCCAAACGTGCGCAGACCCGCCGCGAGTTGCACCCCATGCACCGCAGACCGTGCGCGCAGGAGTATCCGATCGGTGTGTGCGCGGTCCGCATCATACGTTCGCACGTTCGCGGGCCCTACCATGCCACGATCCGACCGTGAGGCAAATCCCGCGAGCTGCCAGTTGGTAGCAATCATGCCGACGGACATGGCGAGGCGAGACTCATCATTGTTCAGACGCCGTTCGCGAATTGACGTGCCCGTCGCCCCCGCGGCATTCGCAAATACGAAGTCGTTGGACGCGACGCTGCGCGACACTGCGGCGTTCCAGAGCGAACGACCAATCGGGCGCGACCAGGCTCCTTCGGCGCTGATCTGTCCGAGACTTCCAGCGCGAACGGCCAGCACGCGCTGGGCGGCACTGGTGAGCGCCAGCACTCCGCCGAGTGCGCCAGGTCCGCTACCTATAGGATCAGCGCCGAGCACAATCGTTGCAGCGCTCACGGCGGACAACGGGATGTCGGACACGTCGGCAAGGCCCGTGGCGGGATCATTGAGTGACAATCCGTCCATGGTGATCAAGACCTGTTCAGATCGCGCACCGCGCACCGAAAATGCGGTCGCGCCGCGCGCGCTGCGGAGCTGCACGAACGGCAGTCGTTCGATCAATTGCGCCGTCGTGGTCACCCCGGCGCGACGCGCGGCGGCGACGGTCAGCGATCCGGTAAGTCGGGCCACCATCGCGTCATCAGGACCTGGCATGCTGGCCACGACACGAACCGAATCGAGACGCGTCGTACTGCCGACGAGCGGCACGAGCGCCACCGTGCGCGCACCCGGCCCGGCCCGTGGCGCGACCGCGAACGGGCGATAGCCAACGCGCCGCACGACGATGGCGCGTGATGGCAGACGGATACACGCACTGGACATAACGCGAACCGACGCGCGTCTGGTTGTGCGGGCGCCGCCCGACGTTGCCTCGGTGGAGTCGTCGAGTGTAACCTGCGCGCCGATCAGTGGCGCGCGCGTCGCGGCATCGATGACGCAGAGCAACGCCGAGTCCGACGCGACGGCCAATATCGTCAGGAGCGTAGCGACGATCACCGGCGACGGATGCCGCGACGCTGTAGTAGCATGCGCGACGGGCGACGCGGCGTCGTGCGCGCAGCATTGAGAGCTCGGTGGTGCATCACCATGCGTCCTCGTGACGAGAGGACGCTCGAGCACGCGCAATGGACGTCAGACCCGACGACACGGCGCGGCGCGAGCCCCCCCTCGAGGTCGTCGTGCGTAACAGAGCGTGGGTCGTCTCCTGGCTCCGGGCCGCATCGCTCGCCTTCCCAGTCATTGCTGACCAGTGGCGTTCTGAGCGAAGCGCACTAACTGCCCGTTACAGTGGCGGGGCCGCGCCGGCATTTCACCGGCTTCCGTATCCCGTGCTCACCTTCAATTGTCTGTCACGCAGAGTGCGCAACACTGCCAAGTTATCGTGGGGGCTCGGCGGTGGCAAGCGAGCCGTTCGTGCAGTGGCGGCCTGGCCACGGCTTACGCGTGCTATGCTGGTTGCTGCATGTCGAGTCCGCCAGACTCCCACACCGCGAACGCTCGTAGCGGTCGTCCATCGGTCAAATGGTGCCCCATGAACTCGCGAAGAAGACGCTGGTGAGCGCGGGCGTCCAAAATAGTGAGCTCGGGATCGTTGTCACTGAGCCATCCGGCGAGCGCGTCGCGCGCGGTCGCCGGTAGCCGACGACCTCCCGGCGATCGGGCCCCGCAGCGAATGCACAGTACGCCGCCGCCCAGATGACTGAAAAACAACTCGGTGTCGACCGGAATACTGGTATGGCACTCAGCGCACTGATTGATTGACGGCGAGAATCCGACGTCTCGCACCAGACGCCACAGCGCGCCTAAGGCGGTGGTTATCGTGCGTTCCCCGTCTCGCGCCGCTAACTCGGACAGCGCGCGCGACAGCCCATCAAACACCAGCGGCGCGGACTCCTCATGCACGACACGCATCGCCACTTCGGCGATTGCCGACGCCGCACTGAAGCGTGCCAGATGTTCGGCCAAACCTGAATGCGCATCGGTGACGTCGAAGCTCACCAAGGCGTGGAGGTCGCGACCCGGGCGCATCTCCACCTGCGCCTGACCCTGCGCGAAGAGATCCACCGCACTCCCGAATCGCCGACGCGAATTGCGCGCACCGCGCGCCACCACCGACTGCACGCCCGACTCGCGCGTGGCCAGCCGGAAAATGCGCGACGACTCGAGGTAATCTGCCGCGTGCAAGACGATCGCTTCGGTGGCGAGCAGGGTCATGCTGCAAGCTAGTGCAAGACGTCCAACACTTCTGAGGCGCTTGTCGATGAGATCCCGAAACCAGCGCTCCACGAGATTGAGCGAGGAGCTCGGGGTATGCGGGACGTGCAACCGTCAGGGCTTGTAGTTGGTATTGGTTTGCTTCTCCGATAGCGGCGTGGCGAAGCAGAGATCGCGTCCGGGAATCTCTTCCTTCGCATCGAGCGCGCCGGGTCGACTGAGCGATGCCCACCGCCGCAGATCGCCAAGTCGACGCCCTTCGAGCCACAGCTCGATGCCCCGTTCGCGCTTGAGTGCCGCCCACGCCTCGGTGGCGTTGGCGGCGGTTACCGGAGCCAGGGAAAGCGCCGTACGTCGACCATTGATGGAGGCGAGTGCTCCGGTCACGTCGTTGGCAATAAGCTTGGCTTCGGCCTCGATCAGTCGCATCTCCCAACCGGAGACCAAGTTGATGCCCGACGTCAGCGTCGGATACTTGGTTTGGAAGTACCACCGCACACGGCCCAGCGTCCCGACCGCGGCATCGCCCACCAGGATCGTGAGGCTGCTGTCGAACGGCACGCGCGGATCACGTGTGGTCTTGCGATAGTTCTCCGTGACGGTGTTCCACACCGTATGGGCGCGGTATGGCTGGTTGGCACTGGCCCAGAACAACCGGTTGTACTGATCCAGTTCATTCTGAAAGTACGGCATACGATACACCATCGTGTTGGCGATTCCCGCGGCATCCGCGAGCGCACCGGTTGGATTGTTTCGCAGCAAACGCACCGATGCGCGCCCCGCCGTAGCCGCTTGCGCGAGCGTCGTGTTATTCGTTGTCGTGGCGACCGTAATCGCTTCTGTGAAGTTGGCCTCCGCTCGCTCGAAATACACGACGTGCGTACCGTTTGCCCCTCCGTTGATCACTCCTTCGCAGAAATTCTCACCCAGGTGTCGGTTGGCAAAACCGGCCCACACGAGCGCCTGCGTCAGGGAATTGTTGGTGGCCGTCGTGGCGGTTATGGCCACGACGGCTTTGGCGCGCGCCACGGCGTCTTCGGCGGTCCATCGGGCACGCTGCGAGAAATCCCAGTACACGTTGCCATCATCTTCGGTGAGCTTGCCGTTCTGCTGCTGCACGGAAATACCGAAGGCGCCGGTCGATCCGCCCGGGAAGACTTCTCGCGTCGCCGCCCCTCCCGTGTACGCCGTGAAGTTCAGCGCCTCGGCCAGATCGCGCCCCGCGCCGCTGATGATGGCGTTGAGCGCACTGGGCGCATTCAAGGCGTCGGCCTGAATAGGACCGGGATTCGTCGCGTCCAACGTGCACCCGGCAACCACAGCCAGCACGGCCAGCGGGCGGACCATCACAACCGCGCGCGCGTACGAGCTCGCGATCGATGAGAGGTTAATACGAGGCATTGGCGACGTCCTCAGTAGGAGATGCGAAGTGAAGCCAGGAACACGGCCGGTGCAGGAATCTGCTCATTGATGCCTCGCACGGTCGCATTGAATGAGTCGTTGTTGGTCATCTCGGGATCGAAGAGTGGCATGCCGAAGTTGCGTCTCAGCAGATTGGACGCCGAGAACACGAACGTGCTGTTGGCCGTGCGGGGAATGAGCCTGCCCAGCGGCACGGTGAGCGAGATATCACGCATCTTGAAGAAGTCGGCCTTGAAGATGAACATGTCCGAACGCACGTTGGCTGGAATGCAGGTAAGCGTTTCACGGGCCGTGATGGGCTGCGTCGCCGCTATGTTCTTGTAGGCGTCGAAGCAGGTTGGCCACAATACCGATCGCGAGAGGGCGTTGAACGATGCACCCTCTTCGATGTAGGCGCCGCCCTGATACTCGCCGCGCGCCGACAGCGTGATATTGCGCCACCCGCGAATGCTGATGTTGCCACTAATGATTCGCGTGGGCTGGCTCGGACCAAAGTCGAAGTTGGAGATGGTATCCGGCGCGACCCCGCGCGCGCCGGCATTTTTAATAAGCTTGCCACGGACCACGGGCGCCGGCTTATTGAGCACCACCCAGCCAGAGTTGCCCACGCTGAACGACGGCGCGCCCCCCAGCGAAATCACTTTGCTGTTGTTCGTGCTCACGTTGAGCCCAGCGCTCAGCCCGAACGACTGGCGACTGACGATCTGCTGATTGAGCGCGACTTCGATGCCCTGCTTCTGCATTTCGCCGACATTGCGCAATGCGTTGGCGAGAAATCCAAGGCTCGGCACCGACCGCACGCTGAACAGCGCGTCGGTGGTTGTCGCCTTGAAGTATGTGAAATCGATGGACGTCCGGTCATTGAACAGTGTCTGATCGAATCCAATTTCCATCTCGGCGGTGCGTTCGGGACCGAGGTTGGGATTGCCCACGTTGTTGGGACGTACGGCGGTTGCGGTGCCCCAGCCAACCTGATTGTAGGTACGTACGGCGGCAAATGCCGTTGGCGCACGTCCGGCCGAACCGAACGCGCCTCGCAGTTTGAGTGTGCCGAATGACGGCGTCCAGAACGCTTCGTCCGACATCACCCAGGAGGCCGAGATCTTGGGATAGAACTGAAATCCGAAGTCCTTGCCGAAGGCGCTGTTGCCATCGAAGCGTCCGCCGACGGTCACGAAGTAGCGATTCTTGAGCCCGAACAGCGCCGTGCCAAACGCGCCGCCCGTGATGACGCGCTGTCGATTCTCGTCGGCGTTCTTGATGGCGCCGCTGGCGACGCTGGGCTCGGAGGGCGTCGCAAAGTTCTCCGCGAGCGCCACCACATCGGACACCAGCGAGCTCACGTACTGGGTACCGGCCGACGCCGTGACGCGCAAGTCCTTCCCCAATCCGAACTCGAAGTTGTTGGCCCAATCGACACTGAGTGTGCTGTTGGACCAGCGCTGGTTCTGAATGACACCCAGTGGTGCCGCCGGAAAACCAAAGGGTCGGACATTACGATTCTCCAGCGCGGCACGATCAAACCCAAGCGTCAAGCGGCTGGACAATCGGGTGACGGGCGTCCAGGTCCCGGTCATGCCCATGATCAGGCGATCGATGGTGCTGTGCAGTTGCTGCGCCAACACCTGACGGATGGTATCGGGATCGGCCTTGCCGAAGTAGTTGCGATCGCGCCGGAAGGCATTGAGCGTAAGCCCCTGCGCGTTGTTGCCAGCCGGCGTCTGGTCGATGAGGTTGTTGGTGTAGGCGCTGCTCCAGTTGACCGCGAGTTTTTTCGTCGGCTGGAAGTCGAGATTCGCGCGCACCTGATACTTGCGGTCCTTGTCGTTGGGCAACACGCCATCCGTGTTATCCACCGACGTGGACAGCAGATACTTGAGGTTATCGCCCGACCCGCCCGACACCTGCACCGCCGAACCGTAGCGACCGGCATAATTGTCCAAACCCGGCACCGAGCCCCCGCCACTGTTACGAAGGAACGGGTCCATGTAGAGCAGCGGAACCGAATCGGTCCCGAATTTCTGCAGGCTGCTGACGCCACTGTTGAAGCGCACAGTCCAGCGCGCCGCGCCCGCCGCGCCGCGCTTGGTGAAAATCTGGATCACACCGGCGGCGGCATCGGTGCCATACAACGTCGCCGCGGCCGCGCCCTTCACCACTTCGATGCGATCGATGTCGTCGGGATTGATGTCATTGAGCGGGCTGGCGTACGAGTTCGCGCCGCGCTGGGTAGTGCCCGTAAAGATACCGTTGCGGGGATACTCATCACTGCGCGTACGCACCCCGTCGATAAATACGAGTGGCTGATTGGTCAGCGAAACGCTCGTGGTGCCGCGCAAACGAATGGATGAACCGCTGCCGGCGTTGCCGATTCCACCACCCACCGTGACGCCGGCAAGGCGACCCGAAAGCATATTGGACAGATTCGTGGGAACCTCAGGGAGATCGGACGCTTTGATCTGACCGATCGAGTTTCCAACTTCTCGCTTGCGCGCCGATCCCGCCGTACCGGTGACGACCATCTCGTCGAGGGACACCGCACTGACGTCGAGCACGATATTGACGTTGGTGGTGCCACCTGCCGTCACGGTAACCGCCTTTTCGGTGGGCTTATATCCGATAAGCCGAACACGAACCAGCTGATTCCCGGCAGGCACGGCGGAGATCGCGAACGCACCGCTGCCGTTGGTGATTCCACCGTTCGTTGTCCCAACGATGGAAATCTGCGCATTGGCCAGTGGTACGCCGGACGCCGCGTTGGTCACCGTACCGCGAAGCGCTCCCGGCGCGCCCTGTGCGCGAGCACTGACAGGAATCATCGCAACGGCCAACACGAACGCCGCAGACAGCAGTCGACCAGTCGAGCGACGACAGTAGCGCATCACAGCCTCCAAACGATGAATGGGGAGCGCATCACGATGCCCGGGGTGGAGAGGCACACGAACGGAGCGCAAAGGACCGCGACCGGGTCCCCCGCAGCTTCGGTACAGCCAACGCCTCCTAGTCTCGATGCAAGATCACCGTCTGTCAACATTCCCGTCGCGTGATCCGACCGCTCGTCCGGCTGGCGGTCGATTCCGCCACCGGCCGCCGGTCGCCGCACGGGGAGTCCGACGGGCGACGGCATACCGGAGTTGACGGACCGGCACCGCGGGCAAACATTGCGTCACGATGCCAACACCCCGTCTGAGTTCGCGCGATATCGACTTTCAGCTGTATGAGGTGCTGCACGCCGAAACCCTGACCGCACGCGATCGGTACGCCGAACACTCGCGGGAGACCTTCGACGCGGTCATGGCCACCGCGCGCGCGCTCGCCGAGTCGCACTTTCAGCCGCACCACCGCGAAAGCGACGAACGGGAGCCCTTCGTACACGCCGGTCGCGTCGTGACACCCGCCGCCGTGCACTCGGCACTCGCGGCCTTGGCCGACGCGGGTTTCATCGCCGCCACGCACGACGCAACCGATGGGGGGATGCAGTTGCCGCACGTGGTCGCCACGGCGGCCCTGCTCTGGTTTGATGCGGCGAACGTCGCCACGGCATCGTACGCCATGCTTACGGCTGGTGTCGCGAACCTCGTGGCGGCGTTCGGTACGCCCGGTCAGCGTGCTCGGTATCTCGGGCCGCTGCTCACCGGTCGCTTTTTCGGGACCATGGCGCTGACCGAACCCGACGCCGGCTCGTCACTGGCCGATCTCCGCACCAGTGCCACGGTGGCGGGCGACGACCATCCACCGGGTTCGTATCGGATATCCGGCACGAAGATGTGGATCTCGGGAGGCGAACATGAGATGTCGGAGAACATCGTGCATATGGTGCTCACGCGCATCGAGGGTGCGCCGGTGGGCGTACGCGGCATCTCGCTTATGCTGGTGCCCCGATATCGCTACGATGGCGCCGGCACCGTCGTTCCCAACGGCGTGCAGTTGGGAGGACTGATCCATAAAATGGGATGGCGCGGCACCACCAGCACGATTCTCAACTTCGGTGAGCGTGAGGAGTGCATCGGTGAACTCGTGGGAGAAGCGCATCGCGGTCTCGCCTGCATGTTCCAGATGATGAACGAGGCGCGAATTGGTGTGGGTCGGGCCGGCACGGCCATGGGGACCGCTGCGTACCGTCATGCACTCGACTATGCACGGACGCGAAAACAGGGACGACTGCCCGGAGAGAAGGACCCATCACGACCACCGGTGGCGATCATCGAACATCCCGATGTACGTCGCATGCTGCTCGCACAGAAAGCCATTGTGGAAGGCGCGCTGGCGCTCATTTTCGAATGCGCGCGACTGGTTGACGACGAACGCACCGCCACTGACCGTGGGGCACGTGGCGAAGCCACGGCACTGCTCGAGGTGCTGACGCCGGTCGCCAAGGCGTGGCCCGGTGAGGCGGCACAGGAGGCTATTTCTCTCGCCATGCAGACGCTGGGTGGATACGGTTTCGCCCGGGAGTATCCGATCGAACAGTTGTATCGCGACAATCGACTCAATCCTATCCACGAGGGCACCAACGGCGTGCAGGCCCTCGACCTGCTAGGCCGAAAAGTACGACAGGATGATGGTGCAGGATTCCGGGCGCTCGTGACGCGCATGCGCACAGTCGCGACCGAGGCGCTCGACCAGGAGTCGCTCGTCGCGCTGAGCACACAGCTCACCGACGCCATCACGCGGCTCGAGCGCGTGACCGGCACGCTGCTCGCGGCCAGCACCCACACCGAGCCCGCGCGCGCATTGGCAAACGCCAACGCGTATCTCGATCTGGTGAGCCGCACCGTGGTCGCCTGGCTCTGGCTTCGACAAGCCACGGTCGCGTCGCGTGCGCTCGCGCAATCCCCGCACCGCATCGACGGCGACTTTTATCGCGGGAAGCGGCAGGCAGCGCGCTACTGGTTTGGATGGGAGCTGCCACGCACGGTGCAGCTTGGTGAACTGTTGGAACGCGGCGACGCGACGCCGTTCGAGATGCAGGATGCGTGGTTCTGAGCATTGCGGGTCGCTGTGAGGATGTCCGCGTCTAGTGCAGTGCGTCCAACGCTTTCATACATTTGGCGATCTTTGCCAGGCTGCCGAGATTCTGAAGCGTCCAGGCGATCGTGCTTGCGAGCGGTCACGTTTCGCCATCCATCATGAGTTGCCTCACCTTCCGTGTCAGCTCCGAGACCCGGTACGGCTTGTCGAGAAAATTCCCCGACAAGCCGATGGCATCGAGATGCAAGTCGACGTCACCGGCATAGCCCGATACGTACAGGACCTTGGTTGTCGGATACAGCTCGGCAACGAGCGCGACGAGTTCCGGTCCACCCATATTCGGCATGATGACGTCGGTCAGGAGCAGGTCCACGGCCGAGCCACGTTCCGCAAGGAGCCGAAGCGCTTCGACACCGTTGCTGGCTGTCAGCACCTCGTACCCGGCGCCCTCGAGTACTCGCTTCGCCAAACGACGGATCGCCACCTCGTCTTCGACAAGAAGGATGGTTCCCGTCGCTTTGGACTCATCCGTCGGCAGGTCGCCGAACGGATCGGAATCGTGATCATGCACGACGCGCACATGCCTCGGCATGCCGATGACACCGGCCGGCATTCCCCGAGCGAGCGGAAGAAAGATGGAGAAGGTCGTGCCAACGCCGGGCGTGCTCTCCACCTCGATGGCACCGCCGTTCTGCGATACGATGCCGTACACTGTGGCGAGGCCGAGTCCCGAACCGTGCCCCGGGGCCTTCGTCGTGTAGAACGGCTCGAAGATGCGGGCTTTCGTGGCGTCGTCCATCCCGGTGCCGGTGTCGCGCACGCGCAGACGCGCGTACGGTCCCGCGTGCATCCCCTGATGCATGCGGTCGAATGCCGCGTCGAGCTCGACTTCCTTCAGCGTGAAGCCAAGCGTGCCACCATTCGGCATCGCATCACGCGCATTGATCGCCAGATTGAGGAGCACCTGCTCGATGTGACCTGGATCCACGAGCACCTCCCCTTCGTCCATGCCTGGCTCGAGAACGAGCTGAACGTCCTCGCGAATGACACGGGCCAGCAGGGGACTCAACTCGTCGATCAGGCTACGCAGGCTCAGCACTTCCGGCGCGAAGAGTTGCTTGCGACCAAACGCGAGTAACTGACGAGTCAGCGCCGAGCCGCGTCGTCCCGCGCGCTGGATATCGGCCAGATCGCGGTGCATCGGGCCGTCGGAAGGCACCGTGCGGATGGCGACGTCGGCAATGCCCGTGACGATGGTCAAGAGGTTGTTGAAGTCGTGAGCGATGCCGCCCGCGAGTTGCCCGATTGCTTCCATTTTCTGCGACTGACGCAACCGGGCTTCGAGCTCATGTCGTACTTCCTCCGATTGAATACGCGGCGTGACGTCCACGAACGTCACGACGATCTGCTGAACTTGTCCGCTGACATCGGACACGGGATAGGCATTGCACACCACCCACGTCAATTCGGGGCGCCCCGGCACACGTACTCCGACCAGGAGGCCGCTGAGCGGGAGCCGCGTCGCCGCGACACGGTTGACCGGGAACTCCTCGAGGCGCAGTGGCGTGCGGTCCTCATTGACGAACGCCCAGGCCAGATCGATCGAAGTCTTTCCGTGCATCTGCTCGGCGGTCAGTCCAAGGAGCGAACAGGCCATCGCATTGCACTCGACGATGGACGTATCAGGAGCGTGGACCACCACGCCAGCCGGCAGATTGCGCAGCAGGTTGCGGGAGTATTCCTCCCGCTGCCGCGACGCCGACAGCGCGGTCTCGTTCGACTCGGCGAGCGCTTGGCGGGCCATGCGCGCCTCTTCCTGCAGTCGCTCCCCCGTCATGATCAAGGCCACGAAGGAGAGCAGCAGCCAGAGCATCAACGCGAGCGCAAGGTTGATGACCGCAAACGGGTTGGCCCCAAGCAGGTCAGGTGGCGACGAGCTGAATGCCGCGAATGCGCCACGCGCGAATTGCCCCAGCCCAATGACGGTGAGTAGCGCCACCGCGACAAATCGAGTCCCACCCGCAGGCTGTCGCTCGGCACGCGCAAGTACCACGGCAGCCGCCAGCGAAAAACCGCCAACCGCGAGCGTCATCACGACGATGCGCGCGGCGTACACGTCGGAGACGAAATAGAAGCACAAGTGCGCGGCCGCAGCCGTGGCCAAAGCG
>JANLVM010000278.1:0-2351 GCA_031364015.1 Gemmatimonadaceae bacterium | reverse complement strand
CGGTGGACGGGATGGCACGCTGGATAAGCTGCCCTTGGGCGAGCGCGTGGAGGAAGCGCGGAGTGAGTCCCAGCGTCGCGCCGACGCCGGCGGTGATGCCGATAAAGTCTCGACGATTGACCATGGGCGGGTCCTCAGGTGTGGCGGCGGGGAGGGCGGAGCAGTGCACGACTGTGAGAAGGTACGGGCGAGGCGGGTGGAGCGCTGCAACGCTTTCTCCTCGCGATCCGGCGGTGCGCCACTACACACACCAACGACCACACAGCGTCTCTACGCGGAAACAGTTGGACGCGGTTTCGCAATTTCGCCGATGAATTTTGACGGCGTGCGACCATCGCATCGTACGTCGTGTCGAGTGGTGCACGGACGGGACCAGCCGATCACACTGCCGCGACGTGTGCGTCCCTGAATGCCGCGGGCCATGAGCCGGATTGGCGCCTGTTTGCGCGTCTTGGCGTGCTACGTCGTCTGACGTATTGCGTCCCGCGCGCGGGAGGCCGACAATCACACGCAGCTGCGGTTGCCGACCCCGCCGGGACTCGATGATCGAGACGATGACCGCAACGACTCTTTCGGAGAGCGCCCAAACGTCCCGTCGCGCATGGTGGTTCCCGGTTGCCCGTCTTGCCGTTCCGTTGATCGTGCTGGCAGCCTGTGTGAAGGTCTGGTCGCCCATCACGCGGCCACCTGGTGGGGTGCCGCGGGTGGGGCCAGCGGGTGTCGCCATTCAGACCTCTCGTGCTGCGGGACCTCCAGGAACAGGAGTGTCCACGCTCAAGGTGCACCTCAATAATCGACAGCTCTGGATTCTGAATAGCTGGCACGAGGACACATCGGCGCGCCAACTCACCGGCGTCGGCGACCTGTATGGTATCGATCGCCTGATGATCCGCAGCGACTCGGCCAGGGTATCGTTCGACAGCATCGCGCTGCTCGAAGCGTACGGATCACGACAAAAGACGTCGTTCGGGCTGGGGCTCCTTTCTGTGTGGACGGTTGCCGCGGGCGTCACCACCGGTGGGTGTCTGGCCGATCCCAAGTCCTGCTTCGGTTCCTGTCCTACGTTCTACGTGGCGGGTGACACGGGCATCGTGCACGCCGAAGGGTTTTCGGGCTCACCGCTGCGCGTGCTCGAGGAGCGGGATGTCGATCATCTGTTCCGTCTTGATCCGCCCGCGGGTCCGTTCGTCATCACGATGCGCAACGAGGCCCTCGAAACCCACGCCGTGCGTCAGGTGCGGCTGCATCTCGTCGACCGGCCCTTCAACGGCCGAGTGTTCCAGGCGTCCGATGGTACGTTCCGTCCGGCAACACAGATTGCCGCGCCGACACACTGTGCGAGCGCCAGCGGCGATTGTCGCGAGCGTGTGCGTGTTTTGGACGAGGCGGAGTGGTCGTCGCGCACCGATTCGACCGACCTTGGCGCGCGTGAGCAGATCGCGCTGAGCTTCGCTGCTCCCGACCTTGGTATCGATCGCACGCGCCCTGCCACGATCGGACTCGTGATCGGCGGACGCAACACGCTCGTCTCCACATTCCTCTTCTATCAAGCGCTGGCGTTCGCCGGCTCACGCGCCGGAGAGATGCTCGCGGCGATCGAACGCGGCACGAAGGCCGACTTGCCGCCCGTCTTCGGCGTGCTGCGCGAAATGGCAACAATTCGTGTGCAGGTCTCGCAAGGTGACGGACCGTGGCAGTCAGTGGGGCCGTACAGCGAGGCCGGGCCCATCGCCACCGACGTGCGCGTGTTGCCCATTGCCCTGTCGCCTGGTGCCGGTCCCATTCGCGTGCGTCTTGATCTCGCCCAGGGCTTCTGGCGCCTCAATCAGATCGCGATGGCGCGACTTGGAGATCCGGTAATTCCCACCACGCTGGAGCCGCTATCGGTGGACCATGTGGTGACCTCGACGATTAATCCGACCTCGGGGGTGGCCATCAATCCGCTCGCCGTGCTCAACGATGCCGAGCATCACCTGGTCACCTATCCGGGTGACGAGTACGCTCTGCACTTCACGCTCCCGGCGCGCGAGAAGAACGCAGCGCGCGAGCTGTTTCTCGAGAGCACGGGGTACTACTACGAGTGGATGCGGCAGGAGTGGTTGCCTGAAGAGAACGCCGCCAAGGCCGCGCAGCTTCTGTATGCACCAGCAACGGCGCTCAAGGCACTCGCTCCGCTGTTCAAGGCGAGAGAAGCGGGCATGGACTCGGTGTTTTGGCGCAGTCGAGTCGGGAGGGTCCGTCCATGACTCGACGTATAGCTCTAGCTCTAGCTGCAACGTCGATGCTGTGTGCGGTGATCTGTTTCGCACTGCCAGCCGACGCACAGCCGTCGTCGCCGACGTCTCCTAAGG
>JANLVM010000230.1:0-2618 GCA_031364015.1 Gemmatimonadaceae bacterium | reverse complement strand
CGACCGCCGCCCCGCCCGCACCAAACCTCCGAACAAACTCACGACGTGAAAGTGCCATAACCTGTCCTCCGCGAGGCGCATGGTAGCACCGACTGCGCTAGTCCTAGCTAGTTTCTGTCGCGAAACATCCTAACGTATTGTCGCATCATTGCTTAGCGGTGTCCGCTTGACATGTATGTGTGCTTCATGGATCATACACGGCGTGCCCGTCAAGCTCGCCAAGGTTGAATCGCCCACCGACGTGGAGCGGTGGTTCCGCGCGCAGGCCGCCGGCCTCTGGCCCGCGGCGCTCGGGTCCCTGAGTTTCCGGCGGAGCCCCTGTGTGCGCGATCACTGCGACGCGTGTGCGCGGGGCGACCAGCACCCCAGCTACGTGCTCTATTGCCGGATCAAAGGGCGCCGCGTGGGGATCTATGTGCCGGCCGCGCTCGCGCCGACGATCCGTCGCTCGCTCGACAACGGGCGGGCCCTGGAGGCGCTGCTGTACGAGGCGGGCCGCCGGTATACGAATGCCGTCAAGCATCAGCGCGCGCACACGCCACCAGCGAAGAAATGAGTCGAGCCCCCGACCCGCAGATCAGCTTCGCCGATCTGGAGTTTCTTCACCAACGCGTTGAGCTTGAGCCCCCGCTGCGGGCCATCGCCGATTTCCTCGACACCCACGCCTCGCTCGTCGACGGGGTGCGGCGCGACCTGGAGCGGGGCCTGACACACCCGACGACGGGCCGGCCCGGCGTCACCGCGCCGCAGGTCCTGCGGTCGTTGATCCTGATGCGCGTGAAGCACTGGGACTATCGGGAGCTGCGCGAGCGGATCGCCGACGGCTACACGTTGCGGCACTTCACGCAGTTCGAGAGTCAGCGGGTGCCGAGACACGACGCGTTCAACCGCGCCTTCAACCGGCTGACCCCGGACACGCTCCGTGCGGTCAATGACGCGGTTGTCCACGCGGCCGTCGGGCTCGGACTCGAGGATGGGACGAAGCTGCGGGTCGACACCACCGTGGTGGAGACCGACATTCATCATCCGACCGACAACACCCTGCTCTGGGATTCGGTCCGCGTGCTGACTCGACTGGTGCGTCAATTGGACGCCCGGCTGCCGAGGAGGGTCGGGCCGTTCACCAACCGTACCCGCGCGGCCCGCCGCCGGATGTACGAGATCCAGCGCATGACGACGAAGGCGCGACACACGCAGCAAGTGCCCACGTATCGCGCGCTCATCCGCATCGCCGCGCAGGTGGTTACGGACGCCCGCGCGGTCGTCGCCCGGACCCAGGCGCCTGACGGGGACATCCCCACTCGAGTGGCCGTCGAGGCCATGCACCGGGAGATCACGCGGTACTGCGACCTGGGTGACCGGGTGATTCATCAGACCCGCCGACGCGTCTTGCACGGCGAGCAAGTGCCCACCGAGGACAAGGTCTACTCGATTTTCGAACCCCACACGGATCTGATCAAACGGGGCAAGGTGCTGAAGCCCATCGAGTTCGGCCACAAAGTCTTCCTCGCCGAGAGTGGTCACGGCTTGATTACGCAGTACCGCGTGCTCGCGGGAAATCCTGCCGACCAAATCCACGTCACGCCGTCACTGCAGCGGCACCGCGAGGCCTTTGGCCATGCTCCCGATCTGTATAGCTCTGATCGTGGCTTCTTCAACGAGGCGAACCTTCAATCGTGCCAGACGGCGGGCGTGGCGCTCACGTGCATCCCGCAGTCGGGCGGCACGCGGAGCGCCGAACGGGCAGTCTTCGAGAAGAGCCCGGCGTTTAAGAAGGGACAGCGATTCCGCGCCGGCATCGAAGGCCGCATCTCGGTGCTGTTCCGAGGGCGCGGGATGAAGCGCGTGCTGGCCGAAGGTCACGAACGGTTCGAACTCCTGGTCGGCGCCGCCGTGCTCGCCAATAATCTCATGGTCATCGCCAACCTGTTGCGGCGGCGGCCGACACATCGCCGCCGACCAGCGGCCTAGCGCCCACCCGGCCGCGTCTCACCACCGACCCAGGGGTGACGTGCCCATCAACGATCGTCCTCATCAGGGCGACGACTCTGCGACGGCAACCTTCAGACGCGATCTGCTTCCGATTGATACAATCGCTTACCTACGTCGATGACCTCGCCACTCGTCCACCGCGTCGGTTTTCAGGCGTTTCGCGACAGAAACTAGTCTAGAACGTCGTCACCTGATCCGAATCAACGGTTGCCTTTCAAGCAGCCGCTCGGAAGGCTTGTGGAGGCGGCGGGAACGCACCCGAGAACTTTCGCGAATATGTGTCGCACCATCGATAGTCAGGACACAGGGAGCCGCTCAGAATCTGGAGCGTTTTTGAAGAGTCGCGATATGAAGCCCGTGCGCCGGCAGCAATACCGTCGAGGTCTTTTGGAGGCGGCGGGAAAAACGAGCTGATTTGCTCGTTTTCCTTAGGAAAAGTGGTGGAGGCGGCGGGAGTTGAAACTGTGATCGGCGGATTTTCGTAACTTGCTGATGGCGCGCGACTTCTGATGCTAACGCGTTGATACGGCGGTGTTTGCTGCTGCTCGTCGACTCCACGCGCGTCCTCAGGAATCCTCGGCAATCGACCCAATTCGTGGAGACATATTGGAGGCGGCGGGATCTGG
>JANLVM010000222.1:0-4424 GCA_031364015.1 Gemmatimonadaceae bacterium | reverse complement strand
TGGTCACTGACCGCCATCGTGGACGATGCATCGGTGCAGGCCACGGCCATCGTCGCGACAAACACAACGAGCGACAGGCGGGCGTGTGCGCGAAGGGTACGAGAAGTCTTTCGGATCACGTGGGCGGGGAGGAGGAGGAGGGTCGCCTTCCAGTCTGTTGCGGGCTCTGCAAATCAGACGACGGAACCAACTCTTCGCCTCTTCGCTTCGTGCGCTGCATCACCCGACGTGAGAATCTGTGCCACGGGCGTGACGGTTTAGTCCCGAGGCGCTACGCGCCATCATCGCGGTGACCATGAAGAAACCGCTGAGTGCGAGTGCCCGCCGTATGCGACACGATGCTCGTCGCGTCCACTCCCAGCCGGCGTGCAGCGAACCGTTTGGCGCCCACTTGGCGACATGGTAGGCCTTACGCGGAACGCGCCGGTGCTCCAACGCCCAGGCGAGACGAGTCCGCTGTACGAGAAGCTGAAGATGATCGCGAGGGCGCTACGGGAGTCGCGCGGGCGTGCACCTTGACGGCGTTTGGCCTCTTTATTCTCCTTGCCTTGCAAGGCGATCAGGCACATGCAGCTTTATTTCAACGGAGAATTCGATGCCGCACCTTGCTGGGATCGCTCGCAGGCGAAATACCGCGCGACGATACATCTGCTGCTGATGTTGAGGTGCTATGTGAGGAACTCGATGGGGTGCTCGAGAACGTTGCGCCAGTCAAACCTGCGTGCTACGAGGATGAACGAGTCCTTTTAAGGGAAGTTCACCGCATCACTTCCCCGTCGGCTGCGCCGGCAAGTCTTTGATGTACGCCCACAGCGCTTGCAGCTCAGTCTCCGTCATGTTCTTCGCCATCTTGGGCATGCTCGCCATCGGCTCAAGCAACGCCACGCCGTTCTTGCTCTTCCCTTCCAGGAGCGCGCGCTGGAAATCCTCGAACGTCCAACCGACGAGCCCCGTCGGCGTGAGGTTGCGGGCAGGCGGCCAGTCCGGCGGACCGCCGAGGATCTTGCCGCCGGCGAAGTTGTCGCGGTGGCATCCGGTGCAGGTCTGCGCGAGGTGCTTGCCAAACGTCGCATCGGCCAAAGCAGCCGGTGGTAGCAACGCATGGTCGATGACATGCTTCGTCGGGTGGACGTCGGCGGAGAGCACGATCTGACCGGTGGCCACCAGCACCTTGCCCAACGGACCCAACGCCACTGGCGGCACTTCCTTGTTCACCGCCGGCAGTGAGCGGATGTACGACACGATGTCGGAGAGTTCGCGGTCGGACATTTCAAAGAAGTCCTTCGACGGCATCGGCGTACCAGTGCCGTTCGGCTTCACGCCGTGGCGCACGATACGATCCCAATCGGCGGCGGTGTACTTGAGCGTGCGTGAACCGGTGCCGAGCGTGAGGTTCTGGCCAAGGATTCGTCCGATGGTGGCTGGGTCGTCCACCATGACGCCGCCGCCGAAGTCAGCCCCGTGGCACTCGCCGCAGGCGTAGAACGACTCAACGAGATGCTGCCCGCGCGCGACCGCACGCACGGTCGCGAGCGCGTTCACGTCGACACCGGCGAGTACGTCCACACCTTTCGCGGTCTTCGACGCCATCGCGCTGCGTTCTGCGCGCAACGCGGACAACTCTGACTCAGTGAGTGGAAACGGAATCGGGAAGTCGACCCGATGCACGTCGTGCGCGGCCGCGAGTTTCGAACTCGCCGCATTCGACGCCCAGAGATAGGTACCGCCGCCGCCCACGACAAGCAGTCCAAGCAGGCCACCGACGCCGATTGCCACCTTGCGCACTATTCCCATCTCAACCTCCCGTATAGGCCCGAGGGTACTCGTGTTCCGCAAAACTGCGGGCACCAGGAGAACTTGTCCAGCGTGGCAAGGCGGCCGCAGACGGGCGACCATCGCACCCAGTCAGCATCGACGAGAAGGAAAAGCAAGCTGGACCAGGCTCGACCACGCGGTCGTTTCACTCGACGGCGCGATCGCGCTCAGTGCGGCGCAACATGGCATTGCGCACAAATTGCCGCTGGCCGACAAAGGCTTGGCTGTGGGAGTTCACGGGGGCCCGGCCTCCACATCCACAGCTCCGTCACTCGATGTATGTATGTATACGGATAGCACCGATGGCTCCGCTCCTGATATCGTCACGCTTCAGCCACGGAGACCACCGTCCGCTTCCGAGTCGACCACGACCGCGCCATGCCACACCGGTACCTGCCGCACCTGCTGCTCGTGAATCTCGGCACTCCCCAGGAAGCCACACCGGAATCAGTGCGACGGTTTCTGGACGAGTTCCTGAGCGACCCGGCAGTCGTGGATATCCCGCGCTGGCTCTGGCGCCCTATTCTGAAACACTTCGTGCTGCGTTCGAGACCCGCACGGGTGGCGAAAGCATATCGGTCGATTTGGGCACCCGAAGGTTCGCCACTCCGTGTCGCCACCGAACGCATGGTGGCGGCCGTACAGGCCCACGCGGGAGACGCGCTCACGGTGAGCGCCGCATATCGCTATGGTGAACCGTCGCTCGACAGCGAGATGCAGCGGTTGTCGCGTGCACATGAGGGCCCGGTCTTCGTCGTGCCGCTCTTTCCGCACCGCACGGACGCAACGACCGGAACGACGTTTCAGCGGGCGCGTGAAGCGGCGGCTCGCGCGAATCTCTCGCCCCGCCTGTACGAACGACTGATCCCTCCTGCTGACCAAGGCTACATCGACGCACTGGCCTCGCGATGGCGCGAGGCGACCGACGCGGCGGACGAACCACCCGAGCACCTCGTCGTGTCGTTTCACGGAATTCCGGTACGCTACAATCGTCGTGAGCAACTCCAGTACACGCGTGACTGTGAGGAGACGACGCGCGCGTTGCTGGGCGCCATTGACTGGCCCGAGGATCAGGCCACGCTCGCGTATCAGTCCAGGTTCGGCCCCGAACCGTGGCTCACTCCAGCGACTGCAAGCGTCATCAATGATTTGCCTCAGCGGGGGATCCGACGCGTCGGCGTCATCACACCAGGCTTCCTGACCGAGGGGCTGGAAACGCTCGAAGAAATCGGGATTCGCGCCCGCGAGGAGTTCGAGGCCAACGGAGGCCTCGCGTTCATACTCGTGCCTGCAGTCGAAGATCATCACGCGCTTACCGCCTCGATCGTGCGACTGGTACTCGGATGATTTCATCTCAGAGCGGACGAACCGCATGCATCGCATAGGCGTAGTCGGACTCTCATGGCGACAACGTCGGGCCGACATGCTTGCGGCAATGACTATTCCGCGCGAGCAACGTGCCGAGCGCCTGCCGCAGCTCCTCGAAACATCGGGTGTCGAGGAACTCGTTTACCTGTCCACGTGCGGCCGCGTCGAAGTAGCCTTTGCGACGGACGGGACCCGGTCGCTCGACACCATTCGGCGCCGTCTCTTCGCCGGCCTGACCGGTCACGAACCGAAGGCAGGCGAGGCGGAGCGCGCGTTGCGCGCCTGGCACGGCGAAGGGGCGGTTGAACATCTCTTCGTCGTCGCCTCGGGGCTCGACTCCGCACGCGTGGGTGAGAGCGAGGTCGCCGGGCAGTGCCGCGATGCGCTCGCTCTGGCCAGAACGTGCGGCACGTCCGGTCCGCACCTCGAACGCGTGTTTGACGAGGCGCTCAAGGTTTCCAGGCGCATCCGTCCGTTGACCGAAGGCCGCATTGGCACGGTATCGCTGGCGGAGATCGCCGAGCACCACGCGGTCGAGCGCGTACGGCGCACGCCTGGCGCGGTCGCGCTCGTAGGGGTTTCACCCATGACGGAGCAATGCGCGGAGCTGCTGGCGAGAGCCGGCATCGCGGTCATTGTCGTGAATCGCACGCTTTCACGTGCAGAGTCGCTCGCCGCCACGGTTGGCGGCGCGGCCCGAGCGCTCAACGCGTTCCGCGCCGCTCCTGATGCCGTCGAAGTGGTGATCCTCGCGACGAGCGCGGGCGAACCCGTCTTGGGCCGGGCTGAACTCGAGCGTCTCGCCGCGCGCACCACATCAGGTGAGCCACCGCTCGTCATCGATCTCGGCGTTCCTCCCAACGTAACGCCGGAAGCCGCCGCCGCCGCGGACGTGCCGCGCCTTGGAATGGAGCGAATCAGCGAGGACGCCGCCAAGAGTCGGGAGCGACTGCTGTTCGATTTCGCTGATGCGCGTGCGATCATCGACGAGGCCATAGTCGATTTCCGCAAGCATTCCGCGGAGCGTCTCGTGGCCGACGTGATCGCGCAGCTGCGACTGAACTACCGCCGCACGGCGCTGGAAGGCGTGGAGCGTCTGTTGGCAAAGTCACTGCCCGGCTTGAACGAACCGGAACGCGAGGCCATCCGTCGTTGGGCCGAGACACTCGCCAATCGCATGGCGCACCTGCCCTCCATTGGGTTGCGCGACTTGGCGTTCGAGATTGGTCCCGCGGCGGTCG
>JANLVM010000171.1:0-1793 GCA_031364015.1 Gemmatimonadaceae bacterium | reverse complement strand
ACGGCATCAGTATCGCGCGACGCTTGCAGTTGCCGGAGGACGTGCTTCAGCGCGCCGAAGAACGATTGCCTGCCGGTGAGCGCGATCTCGCGGTGCTGCTGGCAGATCTCGAGGCGCGCGAGGCCACGCTGACCGATCGCGAGCGTGTGTCGTCGATCGAGCATGCGAAGCTGCGAGCACGACTGGCTACGGTGGCCGATCGCGAAATCAAAGTGCGAGAACGGGAGCGCGAGTCCGAACGCGAGGCGCGAAGAGAAGCGCGACGATACTTGTTGGAGGCCCGGACCGAGGTCGAGCGTGCCATTGCCGACGTGCGCGCGCGCGCGACCGGGCCGCGCGACCAGTTCGACGAGGCGGCACGGGCCGCGCGGCGGGGGGTCGAAGAGGCGGCGGCAGGGCAGGGCGCCGCCGTTGAGGATATTGAGCTGCGTGCGCGTCGAGAGCGCGACCGCCAAATGGCGCGACGGAGCGCCAGTGGCGACGAGACGACGGAGCGTGATCCACCGGCGGCAGGCGAGGCACCCGCGACGACCGGGCGCGGGAAGCACCGTGCAACGCCGCGCGCCGACGCGCCGCTCGAAGTCGGCGACGCAGTGCGCGTTGCCGCGTTGGGTGACAAGCCGGGGAGAATTGTCAGCGTCAAAGGTGAGGACGCCAGAGTGGTGGTCGGATCGCTGACACTCACGGTGCCCGTACGCACGCTCACGCGAACCTCAGCACCACCGCCGCCGGCGTTTACCGTGTCGCTTCACGGCTCGCTGCCGGACGGCGAACCGATGCGAGAGATCGACGTGCGTGGCATGCGCGTGGATGAGGTCGACGACCGCGTGCTGCAGGCGCTCGACGCCGCCGTGCGTTCCGATTTGCGGGAGCTGCGCATCATTCACGGGAAGGGCACGGGCGCGCTACGCGTACGAGTCAGCGAGATGCTCAAGAAGGACACGCGCGTGGTGTCCTTTCGACTGGGCGGTTGGGACGAAGGCGGGGCGGGCGTGAGCGTGGCCGAACTGTCCTGATGCGCGCGACGCGAAAACCCGCGACGCGAAAACGCGCAACGCGAAAACGCGCTCATCGCAGTCAGGGACGCGCCATGCGACTCCCCGGGGGGACGCCGCGATGATTGCCGACGACGTCATCGAACGCGTGCGTCAGGCGGCCGATATTGTGCAGATCATTGGCGAGTACGTTCCACTCAAGCGAACCGGCGCGAGTTATCGCGGGCCGTGCCCGTTTCATCAGGGCGCGAAACCGAACTTCTCCGTCACGCCCGACAAAGGCAACTACTACTGCTTTGTCTGCCACGAAAGCGGCGACGTTTTCACGTTTTTGCGCAAGCGACTTGGCCTCGATTGGGTGGGCGCCGTACAGCTCGTGGGCGAGCGGGTGGGAATCGAAGTGATCGATCAGCCCACGCGAGCGCACGCGCCCGATCCGAACGAAAAGAACTGGGAAGTTCTGGCCTCCGCCGCGGAATGGTTTCGTACGCAGTTGTCCGACGACTCGGTGGGTCGCGACGCGCGTGACTACCTGACCACACGCGGCATCGATGCCGCTGCCTGTGGGCGATTCGGTATCGGATTCGCACCGCGTGATGCGCACGCATTGCGCCGGTACCTCAACGCACTCGGCTTCGATGAAGCGCGGCTACACATGGCCGGGCTGCTGTACCGTGGCGACGAGGAGACCGAGCTTCGGACACGCTTTCGCCATCGCATCATGTTTCCGATTCTCGACGAATTGGGACATCACGTGGCGTTCGGCGGTCGCGCGTTGGGCGATGCCATCCCCAAATA
>JANLVM010000163.1:0-4216 GCA_031364015.1 Gemmatimonadaceae bacterium | reverse complement strand
ATTTGATCGTCGTTGGTTCGCACGGCTACGGCGCCATCGATCGCTTTTTGCTCGGATCGGTTTCGCAGGCCATCGCCGTACACGCCAAGTGTTCGGTGCTGATTGTGCGCAGGCCGGAACGCCCGTCTGACGAAACAGCGCGCCAGTCGTAGGGTCGCTGCCCGTCGCGCACGGCCCGGATAGCGCGCACACGGATCGCAGCGTAGCTTTCCGGGGTGAAGCACCCTCGGACCCCAGCGCGCGTTGCGCTTGCGCTGCTCGCCCTTTTTTCGGCCCTTTCTGCGCCCGCGACGGCACTCGCGCACGGCATGGCGCACGAGCACGAGCTCGAACACCATCGCGAACGGGTCGTCCCGTATGCGCTGGCTGATGAGCACGTGCAGGCGGCGCACCGGGCCGACGTGTCCGGCCTCCCCACGCTACACCACGCAACGCCGGACACGAATCCAGATCACCACGTGCTCCACGGGCTATCGTCCGCCCCAAGAGGCGAACGGGTCCTGTTGGTTGCACCGGATGCGACACACGTACCGACCGACGTGTTGACCGCGATCCCGCAGCGTGAGTCGATTCACCACACGTGCGACGTGGTTCCGACGTCGCCGGTGTTCTCGCGGGCCACGCAACCTCGGGCGCCACCGCGCCGCTGAGCGACCGCGCGTTGTCTCGGCGCCGAACACGACGCCGACGCGACGGAACGACGTGCCGACGTCTTGCTCGCGCCTGAGAGCCCTCCAGGTGGTTGCGCATGCTGTCCTCCAACGCGCCAATAATCGTACTCTCTTCGCAGCGCCGCCTCGCACGCGGCACTGACGCCGCCCAATCACGCGCCACCGACTCCTTCACGCGGGTGCAGACATCGTGTTAGTAACCGTCGCCAGTCGATTCTTCCTCGCCATCCCGCTGTTGCTGGGGTTCTCGGTGTCGGTTGCCGCGCAGCGCGCAGCGATGCCGTCCGCGCTCCGTTTAGCCGACGTGTTGAAGCTGGGGGTCAATTCACACCCGCTGGTGGAGGCCGCCAGAGCCCGTTTGTCGTCGGCGCGGGGGGAGCGCCGATCGGTGGGTACACTGCCCAATCCCGTGTTCACGTACTGGGGGGAAAACCTCGGCCGTGCACCGCTCAACGCGACCACACCGCTCGATAAGGAAGACCAGTTTTACGCGACGGTGCCGCTCGAGCCTCTGTTGCAGCGATGGCCTCGGATACGACGTGCCGACGCCGACATTCGGGTCGCGGACGCCTCGCTGTCGAGGGTTCGTCAAGCGGTGGCACTCGATATCGCTCGTGCCTTCTACCGCGTGGCCGCCGCGCAAGTCGCGGTCGAGGCCGCGGGCGACAGCCGCGGACGCCTTGCAGAATTGGTCACGTTCAACCAGGCGCGCGTGCGCGAAGGAGTTGCCGCTGAGGCCGACCTGATCCGCACGCAGATTGAGCTTGACCGCGTGACGGCAAACACGACCCTCGAGCGCGTGGAACTTGCGCGCGCACGCGCGGCGTTGGCACCGTTCCTGGCACTGCGTGCCTCGGCGTTCATACTACCGGCGGTCGCCGACATGACCAGCGCGTCATCACTTGACGAGGTGCGCGTGGTCATCGACGACGAGGTCAGCGAGGTCGAGAGTGCTGCGGGCCCGCTCGCGTTGTCCGAACTGCTGCAGCGCGCGCGCGTGTCCCGGGCCGATGTGATGGAATCGCGTGCGCGAGCCGCGGCCGCGCGCGCGGAAGTCAGTACGCAGCGCGCGCTGACCGTGCGTCAGGTGGGAGCCACGTTCGGCACGAAGCGCACGGCCGGTGTCACCTCACTGATCGCCAGTCTGTCCGTGCCGATTCCGTTGTTCGATCAGAATCGTGGCGACATCCAGCGCGCTCAGGGCGAGCACACCGCGTTGGAGCAGGAAGCAGCGTGGACGGAGCGACAAGCCGTCGCAGAAGTCGAATCCGCGTACGCGGCCGCGCGACTGCTGACCGAGCAAGTCACGTTGCTGCGCGGTGCATTCGTGAGTCGCGCCGAAGAATCTCAGCGCATTGCGCTCGCCGCGTATCAGGAAGGTGCCATCAATCTCTTGCAGGTGCTCGATGCGTCGCGCACGCTGGCCGATGCGCGGGTGACCTTCTATCGCACCGTGTTCGCACAGCGACAGAGCCTTCTTGAACTGAACGCCGCAGTTGGCGCGAGCCCACTCGACGCGCCCATCACCATGAGCGTTCCCAGTTCTCCACTTTCATCGCCGCCGTCGCTCCCTGCGGGCACGGCAGGAGTTCGTCCGTGAGGCATGTCATGCTCAACCAGCCGCGACCCACGCGGCATTCCTCCGCCTGCACGGTCACCGCGGTTCGCCGAATCGCTGCAATGATCGCGGCGGGAACAGCGCTCGCTGCCTGTGGCGGGCAGACCAACCAGACGCCTGCGGACAGTATCGCCGCTGCACCAAACCCCGCCGGTCGGTCGCCCGCGCAGCTCACGTTCACGGCGGCACAAGTGACGCACGGAGGCGTCAAGTGGTCACCCGTGGTCGCCACCGAGGTCGCAAGCACCACGACGCTGCCCGCACAGCTCGTTCCCGACGGAGATCGCACGGTCAGCCTCGGCGCTCCCGCGCAGGGACGCATCGTGACGGTGCACGTGCGTCTCGGCGAACAGGTCCGCGTTGGGCAGGCATTGGTCACGCTGGAAAGTCAGGCGGCCAGTATTGCCATGTCGGACTACGATAAAGCCACCGCCGAGGTCGCATCTCGTCGCGCCGCCGCTACCTACGCGCAAACCGCACGCGCGCGGGCCGATCGGTTGCTGGCAATCAAAGCAGGCTCGCGTCAAGAGGCGGAACGTGCTGCCGCAGATGATGAGTTGGCGAAGGCGAACGTCGCACAGGCCGAGGCGGAATTGGCGCGCGCGCGCGCATCGATTAGCCAACTTGGAGCGACGAACAAGTCGGGAACGATGATCCTCCGTTCCCCGATTGTCGGCGTCGTTCTCAGTCGCGACGCGTCGCCGGGTTCCGTCGCCGAGGCCGGAGCGCTGTTGGTGACGGTGAGCAACCCGGCGACGCTGTGGTTGGAGATGGCCGCGTCCGATCGTGCGGCCGCGTCTATTCGTCTCAATGCGCGCGTGCGTTTTGCCGTCGCCGCGTTCCCGGCCGACACGTTCGAAGCGCGCGTGCAGAGCGTCGGAGGCGCGCTCGACACCATCACTCGGACCGTTCCTATCCGCGCCCGCGTATCCAACGCCAGCGGTCGGCTCCGCGCGGCGATGTTTTCCACCGCGTGGATTGAAAGTGGAGCGCGTCGACACGCCGTGGTGCTCCCGGACAGTGCGATCCAGTTGCTGGACAATCGATCGGTGGTGTTCGTGGCAGTTCCCGACGGAAAAGGTGGCGCCCGTTTTGAGCGGCGCGACGTTGAAGTCGCCACGACCGTTGGCGGCCAGTCGCAGGTAATCAGCGGAGTGCGCGCTGGCGACACGGTCGTTATCGCCGGCGCGTTTGCTGTCAAATCCGAGTTTGCACGCTCCAAGATGGTCGAGGGATGAGCGCATGATCGAACGTCTCATGGCGCTGGCGCTGCGCTATCGCGTCGCCGTTATCTGTGCCACGCTCCTGCTGATCATCGCCGGGTCGTGGTCTCTCGCGCGGATGAACTACGATGCATTTCCCGACTTGACACCTAACCAGGTGCAAGTCATCACCGTCGCACCAGGCTTTTCTCCCAACGAGGTCGAGAACCTCGTCAGCTTCCCGATGGAAACTTCCATGATGGGGCTGCCGCGCACGCGAGGTGTGCGATCTATCTCGAAGGCCGGTCTGTCGGTGGTGACCATCTCGTACGATGACGACGTGGACCTGTACTTCGCCCGCGCGCAGGTTCAGCAACGCATGCAAGACGCCAGTGGCACCCTTCCCGCTGGCGCGCAACCGACGCTCGGTCCCCCCGCGACGCCGATGGGCGAGGTGTTTCAGTATCTCGTGGAGTCCAGGACACTCTCGCTGATGGAGCTCAAGACCCTGCAAGAGTACACCATCAAGCCCATGTTGCGAACCGTTGCCGGCGTTGCTGACGTCAACTCGTGGGGCGGGCTGGTACAACAGTTTCATGTGCTCGCGAATCCCACCAAGTTGGTCGGCTACGATCTCACACTCGGCGCCTTGGAAGCCGCGCTCGCGGCCAACAACGGCAACTTTGGCGCGGGATATATCGAGCATCGCGGTGAGCGGCTCACGG
>JANLVM010000149.1:0-5943 GCA_031364015.1 Gemmatimonadaceae bacterium | reverse complement strand
GTCGAGCGCGGCGACGCGGCCTGCGACGGGCGGAGCCGGTCGCGCTGCTGTCAGGGGCGTCGTGTACGACAGTGTGGCGGGGAGAGCGCTCGCCGGGGCATTAGTGCAACTGATCGCCGCCGATAGCCTCGCGCAATTCGGTCGCACAGAGGTTTCGGATTCTCTGGGCCGCTTCGCATTCGGCGACGTGCCGAACGGCCGTTACACGCTCGGTTTCTTCCATCCCATGCTGGACTCGCTTGGCCTTGAGCCGCTGCTGCGCGCGGTATCGGTGGACGGCCAACACCTCGTTCGCGCCGATCTTGCAATTCCTGCGCCTACGCGTCTTCGCGCCGCTATTTGCGGCCCGTCGTCGGTTGAGAACTCGGCCGCAGTCGTCATGGGCTTCGTTCGCGACGCGCGAAGTGGCGCCCCTGCTGCGGGAGTTCGGGTGATGGGCGAGTGGGTCGAGCTGTCCATTGGACGTGGAGGCGTCGTTCGAACCTCACCGCGTCGTGTCACGACAACTCGGGACAGCGGGTGGTTTGCGATCTGCAATGTGCCGGGCCCCGGTGCCATGGTGCTGATGGCCAGCCGGAGCGCGGACAGCACGGACTTCGTCGAAGTACAGGTCCCGGCCGACGGCTTCTTACGGCGCGATCTGTATCTGGGCTCGGCGCGAACCGAGATCCCCATCGACAGCGTGCCGAGCCTCGACTCCGTGGCGCCAGCTCGCCGCCTGCGCGTTGGCGATGGCCTCCTGCGCGGCACGGTCGTCGCGGCCGTCGGCGGACGACCACTATTCGGCGCGCAGGTCGGCATCACGGATGGTCCGCAGGCGCGCGCGAATCAGCGCGGCGAATGGACGATTGTGAATGCGCCGGCGGGTACGCGGACATTGGAAGTGCGCTCCGTGGGCTTTTATCCCGAACGGCAAGTGGTTGATGTGATCGACGGCGCGCCGCCCGTGCGCGTGGCGCTCGCCACCTTCAAGGCGGTGCTCGACACTATGAAGGTCATCGCCAATTATTATCGCTACAGTAACCTCGCGGGCTTCCGTGAGCGAAGCCGAACGGGGCTCGGTCGCTTCATGACGCCCGCGGACATCGCCCGACGGCAACCCGTGGTCACGACGGATCTGTTTCGCAATTTTCCTGGCGTGTTCCTCGATGGTCCCCGTGGCTTCGATCAACAGATCTACATGCGCGGCGTCTTTGTGGACCGATGCGTACCGTCCGTTTTTCTGAATGGCGCCGTGATGAACGGCGTGAGTGCGACCGATGTTGACGCGTTCGTGGATCCTGACGACATCGTGGGGATCGAGGTGTATTCGCAGTCTCAGGCGCCAGCACAGTTCCAGCCCGGACTGACCGGCTGCGGTAGCATCGTGATCTGGACGCGGTGAAACGCGCGCTCACCGCTTGAGCACTCGGGCGAGCAGTTCTGGCATGGCGTGAAAGAGGTTGGTACACGATCTCCGCGAGCAATGGGCTCAGGGACGTCTTACGGGCTTCGTGCGCGCGTGTAGGTTGGGGCGAATGACACACGTGCAAAGTTCCGCTGCGGACGCCGGCCTCTTCGGCTGGTGGCGCGTCGCCGGCCCGCAGCCGCGGCGCGCCCTGATTGCGGCCTCATTGGGCTGGGCGCTCGACGCATTCGACGTCATGCTCTTTTCCCTCACGCTCTCAGCGGTCATCGCTGAACTTGGACTCACCAAGACACAGGCCGGCGCGCTGGGGTCGATCACACTCCTGGGCGCTGCGGCGGGTGGATTGATTTTCGGGTTTGTTGCCGATCGCTATGGGCGAACGCGAGCGATGATGGCCAGCGTGCTGCTGTATTCCGTTTTCACCGCCGCCTGCGGCTTATCCCAGACGTTCTGGCAGTTCGCCGTCTTCCGCGCACTCCTGGGACTGGGGATGGGAGGCGAATGGGCCAGCGGCGCGGCGCTGGTGTCGGAGTCGTGGCCCGCCAAACATCGCGGTCGTGCGCTGGGCTTCATGCAGAGTTCGTGGGCCATCGGCTTTGCGGCCGCCGCGATAGTGGTGGGCGTTGTGCTGCCACGCTACGGCTGGCGCGCGGTGTTTTTCATCGGCATCCTGCCTGCGTTTTTCACACTCTGGTTGCGAAGCAGCGTCGAAGAGCCCGAACCGTGGTTAGCGATACAGCGTGCACGTCGAGCTGGTGGCGAGGTGGCGCGCAAGGCCACGGGAAGCGTCCTGGACATGTTTCGCGGACGTACGCTGCGCCTTACCGCCTTTGTGACATTCATGAATGCGTGTGCCCTGTTCGGGTGGTGGGGATTGAATGGATGGGTCCCGGCGTATTTGTCGCTCCCCACCGATCAGGGCGGCATTGGACTCAGCACCCAAACCATGTCGTGGTTGATTGTCTTCATGCAGGTGGGCATGTGGCTGGGATACGTGTCGTTTGGCTTCATCACCGATGTCATCAGCCGGAAGCGCGTGTACGTGACGTATTTGGTGGTGGCGAGCCTGCTGCTCCCGCTGTATGGATCGATGAAAGATCCGACGATCCTGCTGCTGCTCGGACCGTTCGTGGCGTTCTTTGGCACGGGATTCTTCAGCGGGTTCGGCGCGGTCACGGCCGAGATCTATCCGACGTCGATACGCGCCTCCGCGCAGGGCTTTACCTACAATATCGGCCGCATTGCCAGCGCGGCGGCGCCGTTCACGGTCGGTAAGCTCGCCACCAGTGATGGCTTTCAAGTGGCGTTCGCCGTGGCCGGTGCGGCGTACTTGCTGAGTGCGATCGCGTGGACGGGCATTCCCGAAACGCGCGGTCGGGAACTCGAACAGTCATGAGATTTGGTTCAGGTCGCGAACTGCGGGCCCAGCCGTCGCACGCGGTCACGCTGTTCGGCATGTCCGGGGTCGGGAAGACCACGCTCGCGGGACTGTTGCAGCAACACGATTGGTTTCAGTACTCCGTCGACTACCGCATCGGCACGCGGTACATGGACGAACACATCGTCGACAACTTCAAACGAGAAGCGATGAAGGTGCCGCTCCTTCGTCAGCTCCTGCGGTCAGATTCCATGTACATTCGTTCGAATCTTTCGTTCGAGAATCTGAGTCCATTGTCGACGTACCTGGGTCAGCCAGGCAATCCGGCGAAAGGTGGCATCCCGATTGCCGAGTATCGCACACGTCAGGCGCAGCACCGCGTCGCGGAGACCCGCGCGTTGCTCGATGTGCCAGCATTCATCGAACGCGCGCATGACATTTACGGCTATCACCACTTCGTGTGCGATGCCGGTGGCAGCCTCTGCGAAGTGGTCGATGCGTCAGATCCGGCCGATCCGGTGTTGACCAGTCTCGCGGAGCATACGATGCTGGTATACGTCCAGGGGACCGAGTCGCACATGCAACAGTTGGTGGACCGGTTCAAGCGACATCCCAGGCCGATGTACTATCAGCCAGCGTTTTTTGAAAGGAAATGGGCTCAGTACAAGGAACTCAACGACGTGTGCGACGACGACGCGGTCGATCCGGAACACTTCGCGGTGTGGGGCTTCGAGCAGCTCGTCCGCCACCGCATCCCGCTGTACGAAGCTATCGCGAAGCAACACGGGTACACCATCCACATGGACGACGTACCCGGTATGCGTTCAGATGAAGATTTTATTGCGCGCCTGGTGAAGTCGATTGATCTTCCACACGCCTGATTAAACCGCGCGAGCGACCTACGCCATCTTGGCCTGCAGTCGGCGGTCAATGGCGTCGAGAAACTGTTCCGTGTTCAGGTACGGTGAGTCCTTGCTGATGAGCATCGCCAGATCCTTCGTCATCGCGCCCGATTCGACGGCTTCAATGCACACCGCTTCAAGGGCTTCGGAAAACGCCACAACCTGGGGCGTGTCGTCGAGTTTGCCGCGATGGGCGAGACCGCGCGTCCAGGCGAAGATCGACGCGATGGGATTGGTCGAGGTCGCGTTGCCTTTCTGGTGCTCGCGATAGTGGCGCGTCACCGTCCCGTGTGCGGCTTCTGCTTCCATCGTCTTGCCATCGGGTGTGAGCAGCACACTGGTCATGAGACCGAGTGAACCGAACCCCTGCGCGACAGTATCCGACTGCACATCGCCGTCGTAGTTTTTGCACGCCCACACGTACCCGCCTTCCCACTTGAGTGCCGAGGCCACCATATCGTCAATCAGGCGGTGCTCGTACGTGATACCCAGCCGGTCGAAGTCGGCCTTGAACTCGTCGCGAAACACCTGTTCGAAAATATCCTTGAACGTGCCATCGTACGCTTTGAGGATCGTGTTCTTGGTGCTCAGGTACACCGGGTAGTGGCGCTGCAGTCCGTAGGTCAGACTGGCGCGTGCAAAATCGCGAATGGAGTCGTTGTAGTTGTACATGCCCATCGCGACCCCTCCGTCGGCCCCAAACTTTGCGATCTCGAAGTGCATCGGGGCGCTGCCATCGGTCGGGGTGTACATCATCGTGACCGTGCCCGGTCCCGGCACCTTGAAGTCGGTCGCCTTGTACTGATCACCGTGCGCGTGGCGCCCGACGACAATCGGCTTCGTCCACCCGGGCACCAGTCGCGGGATGTTGGAAATGATGATGGGTTCGCGAAAGATCACGCCCCCCAGAATGTTCCGAATTGTGCCATTCGGACTCTTCCACATTTTCGTGAGACCGAATTCTTTCACCCGCGCTTCGTCGGGTGTAATGGTCGCGCACTTGACGGCGACCCCGTGCTGCTTCGCGGCCTCCGCCGAGTCAATCGTCACCTGATCGCGGGTGGCCTCACGGTGTTCGATGCTGAGGTCGTAGTAGTCGAGCTCAACGTCCAGATAGGGCAGGATCAGCTTGTCCTTGATGAACTGCCAGATGATGCGAGTCATTTCGTCGCCGTCCATTTCGACGACGGGATTCAGTACCTTGATCTTGGCCATGACGTTCTGTGGTGTCGTCCAGCGTGGCATCGCAAAAACGCGGCCGGTCGCGGACAACTGGGAGGGAGGAGATTCCGTGGAACTCCGCGTATGATATCGCCTCGCGACGCGCGATGCATCGGGGGCCGACACCTGGGACATGAAGCCGTCCCGTCGCTGTTCTCCTGCGGCGCACGAACCACCAGGGCGAGGTCTGGCCATATTGAGGGTTACCGCATAGCATGGATCACGTGCGGCCGCGGTGTGTGGCTCGCGCCCGCTCCGAACCCGCTTTCAGGACTCTAGCAATGCGCCCGACTCGCTTCCTCCTGGTGTTTTCGCTTTCTATGGCCGTCGCCGGACTTGCCGTGACGCCGCGAACCGCACCAGCGCAATCCGCCACCGGGACTCGCCTCCTGCGCACACCATCGGTCAGCGCGCAGCATATCGCCTTCGCGTATGCCAACAACATCTGGATCGTCGAGCGTGCCGGCGGCGCGGCGCGTCGGCTCACCAGCTTTCAGGGACAAACGCTCAACCCAAAGCTGTCACCTGATGGGAAGGTGATTGCGTTTAGCGCGGAGTATGCCGGAAACACCGACGTGTACACCATGCCCGTCGAGGGTGGGCAGCCTGAGCGGCGCACATGGCATCCTGGCGCCGATGTGGTGCAAGGCTGGACGCCGGATAGTCGGACGATCGTCTTTGCGTCTGGACGGGCCACCTGGGCCGCCACCGGAGTCCCGCGGTTCTGGACCGTCCCCGTCACGGGAGGCGTTGAGTCGCCGATGCCGATGCCGCGCGCGAACCAGGGAAAAATCTCACCCGACGGCGGGCGCGTCGCGTATCGCATGCCCTCGTCGTGGGATGAGGAGCGTCGTAACTACCGAGGCGGTCAAAATCGACCCATCTGGATTCTCGATCTGAAAACGCTGGCGGTCGACACGACTCCGTTCGCTGGTACGAAAGAAATGGATCCGGCGTGGCTGGGTGACGTGGTGTACTTCCTGTCCGATCGCGATGGTGTGTCCAACGTGTGGTCGTTTGACACGAAGTCAAAG
>JANLVM010000138.1:0-12076 GCA_031364015.1 Gemmatimonadaceae bacterium | reverse complement strand
CCCCGCGATGCCCACCACCAACGTCGCGAACAGCAGCGGGACGATCAGCGACTTGATCATCCGCAAGAAGATGTTCGCAAACGGCTTCAGGTGTGGCGCGAAATCCGGAGCGAGCCAGCCAATCAGGATTCCGATCACCATCGAGATCAGAATCCACTGTGAGGAGCTGATGCCGAGAAATCCGCGAGACGCGGGTGCCGGAGCGGAAGACAAGGTGGCCGTCATGGGAGGAGGTTCAGGGCTCGAGGGGAGGCGGCACGTCTCGCGCGGCACCGGGATTCCGGAGCACGGAGTGCTTGTAGCCGTACAGGAAATAGCAGGTAAGACCGATGGCCATCCACACACCAAATGCGATCCACGCGCTAGTGGGAAGTCCTTGCATCACGAACACGCAGGAGCCCGCTCCGAGCAGTGACACGGCCCAAATAAAGGGCACGCGGAATGGACGCGGACGATCGGGCTCACGCACACGCAGCACGAGCACGCCGATACACACGACCGCGAACGCGGCCAGTGTGCCAATGTTCGTCAGGTCGTACGTCGACGCATCGTTCATGACGAGCGCACCGGCCCCAACCGCGATGCCCGTGATTATCGTGGTGATGTGCGGAGTGCGTGTCTTCGGGTGCAGCTTCGCCGCGAAACGCGGAAGCAATCCGTCGCGTGCCATTGCATAAAAAATGCGCGGCTGGCCGTACTGAAACACCAGCAGCACCGCCGTCATCGACACCACCGCTCCCGCAGCGACGATCCAACTGGCGGTCGAAAGGCCAGCCAGTTCCAACGCTCGCGCCAAGGGATCGCTGGCGCGCAACTGTTCGTACGGCACCAGGCCAGTCGCCACGAATCCCACGATGATGTAAATCAGCGTGCAAATTGCCAAGCCGCCAAGAATGCCGATGGGCAGGTTACGCTGCGGATTTTTCGTTTCTTCGCCGGCCGTCGAGATCGCATCGAAGCCGATATACGCGAAGAACACAATCGCCGCTCCCTGGTGAATGCCGCGAAAACCGTTCGGCGCAAACGGGGTATAGTTGGCGGAGTTGATATGCATGGCGCCGACCACGACAAAGAGCGTCAGCACGAGCAGTTTGATGACCACCATGATGTTGTTGACGCGCATGCTTTCTTTGACGCCCTGCAACAACAGCACGGTGACGGCCGCCACGACCGCAAACGCCGGCACGTTCAGCAGAACGGGAATGCCGGCCACGCGCGGCGCGCTTTGCATAAGCGCGACCATCGCCGGATCTCCGCTGGCTTTGACCGCCCAATAGCCGTGTGTCAGCCACCCGGGGAGCGTAATGCCGAAACCCGATAACACAGAAACGAAGTACCCGCTCCATCCAATCGCGACGGCAATGTTGCCAACGGCGTACTCGAGGATGAGCGCCCATCCCACGATCCACGCGACGATTTCGCCCAACGTGGCATACGAGTACGCGTACGCGCTGCCCGCCTGTGGAATCATCGAGGCCAATTCCGCGTAGCACAGCGCGGCAAGACCACACACCGCACCGAGCAACAGGAACGACACCACCAGCGCCGGACCCGCGCCGTATCGCACCACGGTTCCGTCGGCAAGTACCTCGCCCGCCGCCGCCGTGCCGAGCGACGAGAAGATCCCCGCGCCGATCACCGCGCCAATGGCCAACATGATCAGGTCACCAGCACCCAGTGTCCGTCGCATGCCATGACCGCCGTCTTCCGCAACGGAAATCGGCTTTCGTTGGAACAGTCCCATGAAGCTCCTGGTGTGCGTGACGTGTCGCTACCGCGACGCGGCAAACAGGAAGAAAGTGCTGAGTGGTTTGACGACGGCAGAGTCGATCGTCGGGCGGGCAGGCGAAAGCTCGGTGAAGCTACTGACGCGCACGGCGTCGAGCCAGAGCAGACCTTACAGCGAGTAGACCACTTCGTACTTGGCGCGCACTGGCACACCTAATCCATTAGTCGCCGGCCGAAATCGGACGGACTTGAAGGCGTCACTCAGCTTCCGGTTGTAATTGCTATCGCGCGTCGGGGTGAACTGAATATCAAGCACACGTCCGGTCGAGTCGACATCGAACTGCACCACGACTTCACCCTTGGCCTTGCCTGGGATAGGCATGGGCGGGAGGAACAGTTCAATGGGCGCCGGCGGGTAAATGGTACCCGGTCCACCGCCCGTACCGGGTCCGATCGCGCTTCCCCTCCCCGTGCCAACGCCCGAGCCCACACCACCGCCGCTGCCGGGACCCGCTCCCGTGCTCCCGTCAATCCCCGCTCCTCCGCCGGTTCCGACCACCGCCGACTTCACTTCCGCGGCGTCAGATGCTGGCGCGGGCTGGGCTGCGGGCTTTACCTCGGGCTTGGGTGGCGGCGTGACCGGTGGCGGAACAATGGGCTTCACCTCAGGCGGTTTCACGAGCGGCGGCAACACGGCGGCCGGGGGCACCGGCGCCACGCGCACGTACGTTAGTCGCTCCGACTTTGGCTGACCTCCGGTGCCTCGGTTACCGCCCCCGCCACCGCCAGCGGGTCCCGCACCGCCAGCGCCCATGACCTCGCGAATAAGCTCGGGCGACGCGAACGGCACGATCAGCAGCAGGATCACCAAAATGTGCATAGCGACCGACACGGCCATGCCACCGATTCGGCGGGCTTTTGACACCGGCATGCCGATGGGCGGCCGATAACGGCCTCGCTCTCCAGGCCCAGGGGCCGGCGGCGGCAGGTTGAACGGAATGGGAGTGTAGGGCGGTCGCGGATCCATGGGTGACGATGGGTTCACTAAAAGTAGTACGGCGGACGAGCCCAGAGGGTTCGTCCGCCGTTACTGCGAACCGTGCAATTCGAACCCCAATGTTCCGGTACCCGCTCGATCCGAAAAGGGGCCACGCGGAACCGGTTACTTCGGTTACTTCGGTGGTACGCCGATGACCTTGACGCCCGCTCCGCGGGCCTGATCCATCGCCCAGATCACGCTGGAGTATTTCACCGTCGTATCGCCCTTGACGAAAATGATTTTCTCAGGGCGCGGATCGTAAATGGACTTGAGCTTGGTAAACAGCTGAGCCCTCTCAATCGGCTCCTTATTGATCGCGAACTTGTCGTCCGGCAGCACCTCCAACACGATCTGGTCGGGATTGACCTGTGCATTCGGCTGCGGAGTAGGGTCCGGCAACTGCGTATCAATCGCCTTACGACTCATGGGGATAATCATCATGAAGATGATCAGCAACACGAGCAGCACGTCGATCATCGGCGTGACGTTCATGTCGTTGCTCAAATTGCTGCCAGTGCCACTGCCACTACCAGTCGACATGCTCATGCTAATTCCCTCCCGGCTTTGAGCCGAGAATCTTGTCGCTTTCGATAAGAGATTCGGTATTGGGCGTCTGATCGGTGATCAACGCCGCCACGCGCACGCCGTTACGCGACAGCATATCGAGCGCGTTGACGACCTTCAGGTACTCGAGGTCCTTGTGGGCCTTCACGTACATGATGTAATCCGGGCGTTCTTGCAGGAAAATCCCCTTGACGAGGGTTTCGACATCCTCGTCACGCACAGGCTTTTTATTCAGGTAGTACCGTCCTGCGTCGTCGATGCCGAGCACCTGATCACCTTCTTCCTCCGGGTGGGGCTTGAGATTCTGCCCTTCCGGTGGGACGGCCTTGAAGCCCGCGTTGATTTGCGGGATAGTAATCATGAAGATGATCAGCAGCACGAGCATGACGTCGATCATGGGGGTGACGTTCGGTTCGGCTTTTACGCCGTTCCCGCCGCCGGTGCTCATACTCATCGCGACACTCCTTGCGTGAAGCCGTCAGGCGGGCGCCCCCATCGGGACACCCGCCGACTGGCCGGTTCTTTCGTGCGTAGCGGGACGACGGTTACTGCGAGATCGACTGGCCGCTGGCCGTGTTGAACTCACGCGTGAAGCGCGAGCGGCCAAACTCACCCGAAACACCCTTGATGAGGTAGTCGATCATTTCCTTCGACGTGTACGTCATCTCGGCCGTCAGATTGTCGATCTTCGTCTGGAAGTAGTTGAACGCCCACACGGCGGGAATCGCCACACCGATACCGATGGCGGTCGTGATCAGCGCCTCGGCGACACCAGCGGCGATCGCGGAAATACCACCCGCGCCCGACGTGGCCATACCGGTGAAGGAGTTCACGATACCCATCGTGGTGCCCAGCAGGCCGACGAACGGCGCCGTGGCTCCGACCGTCGCGAGCACGCCCAAACCGCGCTTGAGATCGACGATGGTCATGAGCATTTCACGCTCCACCGCACGCTCAGCCGAGTTGATGTCGGCCACAGTAACCGAGCCATCCTGAATGAGCGGGCGAATCTCGGAAAGCGCACCACCCAGCACGCGCGCCACATGCGACTTCTTATAGCCTTCGGCCAGCTTGATCGCTTCGCCGAGATTGTCTTCTTCCAGGAACTGTGAAAACTCTGGCGCGAACTTTCGCGTCTCAACCTGCGCCTTCCGCATACCCCACCACTTCGAGAAGAGCACAGTGAATGAGAAGGCGGACATACCAAGGAGTGTGAACACGATTCCCTTGGCAAACCAGCCCATCGACTGATACAGCTCCAGCATCGACATGTTCATGACGCAGGTCTCCGATTAACGAGAAGAAGAAAACAAGAACTAGCGATTCAACGAGAACTGGAACGGCTGCTGGACAAGCTGCTTCACCCGACGCCCGCCAATCTCGGCGGGAAGGAAGCGCATGCGCTGCAACGCGTTCTTCACGGCGGTGGTAAACAGATCGTTGTCCGACTTGAGCGGCTTGAATGTGCTCATGTCAGCTCGACCCGTTGTGTCGACGACGAACTGCGCCAAGACCTGACCTTCGATACCAGCCGACCGCAGCATGTCTGGATACGCGGGACCTTGAGAGCCAGGAGCCATCACCACCGGCTTCTCCACCTGAAAGTCGAAGTACGGCTGATCGCCCTGTGGAATGGGGCCCTTGCCGCCTTCAACGCCCTTGGCGATACCCCCTTGAACGCCTTTGCCTGAGAAGTCGGCCTCGTCGGTCACTTTCTTCGACAGGTCGATGTCCGGAATGACATTGGGGATTTCGATGGGCGCGGACAGCACCTGAAACCCCTTCGGCGGCGGTGGTGCTACCACAACATCGGGAGGTGGCGGCGGCTTATCCGGCTCGGGTGGCTTCGGCTCGTCCTTCTTGACCTCGACAAAGTCCACCTTCTCTTCCTTGACTTTATCGTTCTTGATCCCGGCGTTTGCCGTGACCACGACAAGGGCAACGACTACCGCCGCATGAGCGATGACCGAGGTGGCCGACCCACCTATGCGCCTCTGCTTCTTCGGCTTCGATTCAAGCAGGTTGTTAAACATCTCGCTTGTCCCGTGTACGAGTTACGACCACGAACAGTTGCCGAGTAAGTCCTCAGCGAACCGACTTGGCGATTCTACCCTGCCGACATGATCCAGCAATGGAGAGAACATTAGGATCGGATTAATACCTTCGCGGTTCCCACATCAGGGACGCAGATCGAAGCGAAACGGCAGTCGTACCAACTGACGCACCTTTCGCCCCATCGCCTCTGCCGGGAGAAATCTGAGCGTGGGAACGACCCGCGTGACCGCCGCCGCGAACAGATCATGATCGGTCTGCAGCAGCCTCATCGAGCCGTTCTCGACGGTGCCGAGCGTGTCTACCACAAACTCCACCACGACGATTCCGCCGATGCCTGCCGAGCGTAGCCTCTCGGGATAGGAAGGCGCAGGCATGCCCGGTCGAAGCATTACTGGTGTGTCGACCTGATCGGACGAGTATGCTCCGGACTCTCGGCTCCCGGTGGCGTTCCCGTCTCCCGTTCCGTCGGGACGACCTGCGGGACGTCCTGGCAGCGGGAAGTCCGTGCTCCGCGTGGCAGCGCGGCTAAGGTCGATCGGTTGGACGCCGACCGGTATGTCGACCACAATCGGCAATGTCGGGGCCCCACTCGGTGCCGCAGCGAATGTCGGACTGTTCGCGACGGGATCGTGCGGCGCCGTGGGCGCGACCGGCGGAGGCACCACGGGGAAGATGTGCACGCGTGGTTCCGGGACATCGCGCATACGATCTGGCGGCACCGCCGTGAGCGCGACGGCCGCCGCGACGAACGCCGCGTGACCGATGGTCGACCACACCGATCCGCCAATGCGCGGCGTGTGGGCGGCGTTCGATTCGAGGAGTAGCTGGAACATGACATTCTCCGGTGCGCGTGACCGATACGACGTGTCCTGTTCACAGCATACGATTGACGCATTAGCGATTGATTTCGCCGCGCTAAGCGAATGATGAAGCCGTCATGACGTTTCGATAGCGTCGTCGGGCAAGGTTAAAGGATACTCACCGGTCATGCCCGACCCCGGCGCACCGGCCAAGGGCAGCGTCACGGTGAACGTGCTGCCGCGGCCGAGTCTCGATTGCACCGACAGGTGCCCGCCGTGCGCGTGGGCGATCCACTGACAGATGGCGAGGCCAAGACCAAATCCGCCTCGCTCGGACGCTCGCGATCGCACCCGATCGGCCCGCCAGAAGCGCTCGAACACATAAGGGAGATCTGCGGCGGCGATGCCAATGCCCGAGTCGTCTACGGTGAACGTCACCAGCTCTTCGCCGCGCGCGAGTGTGAGGCTCACCCGTCCGCGACGCGGGGTGTACTTGATGGCATTCGTGACGAGGTTGAGCATGAGCTGCCGCAGGCGTGTCAAATCGCCCAGCACCTCAGCGTCGTCCAGCTGCGGCGTTTCGATCGCCAACTCAGTTTCCTCGCCCAACAGTCGCGCAGTCTCGACCACCTCGCGCACCAGCGGAGCCAGTTGCACTGGCTCGCGAAAGAGGTCAAGGCGCCCTTCGTCGGCGCGCGCCAACGTCAGCAACGAATCCACCAGATCCGCCATGCGCGTGACCTGCTCCAGCGCTTCCTCAAGAGCAATCGCCTTGTCGTTGGTGGTGATGGTCGACGACATCGCCCGTTCGACGTCGACACGCATCACCGCGAGCGGCGTCTTGAGTTCGTGACTCGCATCGGCGGTGAATCGGCGCAGGGCGCCGAATGAGGTCTCGAGTCGCCCGATCATCTCGTTGAGTGTGCCGGCGAGTCTCGCCAGCTCTTGGCCGGCCGCACCGATGTTCAGTCGTCGGTGCAAGGACCGTCCGTCACTGATCGCCTCGACCTGATCGACCATGCGGTCGATGGGGCGGAATGATCGGCCAGCGATGATGTAGGCAAACGTGAGCGATACGCCAAGCAGCAGCGGCGTCATCACCAACATGGCTGAGACCAGTTCACGCGGTGTGTAGCTCACTGTCGACGTGCTGAGACCGGCAAACACGCGATAGCGCGCGTCTTTACTGAGCAAGACTTCACGCGCCGCCAGCAGCACGCGATCGTCTCGGGTTCGCACCAGTTTGGTGGTGCCGTTGGCGACGTCGCGGCGTGCCGCATCGCTGAACTCCGCGCGTGCCTCTACCGACAGCGCTTGCACCGCCCGCGAGGCATAGATGTCGTATCCGGTGCTGTCCTGCACCAGCACGTAGCCCTCGAGTAGCGACAGAAAGAGTGTCATGCGCAGGGACACTTGCCGCACCGCCAGCGGATCGTCCTCCGCGACCACGGCTTCCATCCCACTCGACCGTGCGAGGTTCACCGCCGTCACCACCTGAACAGCCCCGAGTTCCACGCGCTGTCGCAGCTCGTTCATCAGGGTCGCGCGGCGCACCGTAAGCAGTGCCAGCGAGAAGAGCAACAGCGTGCCCATCATCGTTGCGGCGTAGGCGGTCGTCAGCCTGGTCCTGATGGAGCGCACGGGCGGTCCTGTCCTCGCGCTACGCGCGAACCATGTAACCGACCCCGCGCACCGTCGAGATCAGTTTCTTGTCATGCCGAGCGTCAATCTTTTTTCGGAGATGATTAATCACGACATCGACGATGTTCGTGCCGGGGTCGAAGTGATATCCCCAGGCATACTCGGTAATGAGCGTTCGGCTCATCACCCGGCCGGCGTGCCGCATGAGATACTCGAGCACGGCGAACTCTTTCGGGGTGAGCTCGATGAGCTCCTCGCCTCGACGCACCTCGCGCGTACCCTGATCGAGCCCCAGATCGCCAACGCGCAGCACGGGCGACGCCAAGGCACGCGGACGGCGCAGCAGCGCTTCCGCGCGGGCCAGCAATTCCTCAAACGCAAAGGGCTTGGTGACGTAGTCGTCGGCGCCGGCGCGCAGGGTCTCCACTTTTGCGTCGACGGCATCCTGTGCGGTCAGCACGAGCACCGGACGTTCGAACCCGCGCGCGCGCAGCGTGCGCAACACGTCGAGACCGTTGCGTCCCGGGAGGCGCATGTCCAGGATGATCAAGTCGTACTCCTGCGACAACGCCATCCGTTCGCCGTCGATGCCGTTCGCCACGAGGTCGGTCTGCCAGCGCTGCTCTTCGAGGCCGCGACGCACGAACTCTCCGACGGTGGGATCGTCTTCAATAACCAGAATTTTCACGAATGGCCTGGGCGTGCATGGGGTCGTTCACGTCAACTCCGGCCGGGAGGCCGATGGAACGCGAATTCACGGATTTTTCGATACAGCGTCTTGGGCGAAATACCGAGCACTTCTGCGGCGCGCCCCTGATGCCAATGCGTCCGCTCCAGGACATCGGCGATGTGTCGACGCTCAAGCGCTTCCAGCGTGACCAGTGGCGGAGCACTCGTCCGTGCGCCTCCGTCGTGCTCAAGCGACAGGTTGGCGGCGCCAATGTTGCCATCGGTGGCGAGCAGGACGGCGCGCTCGATGACGTTTCGCAGTTCCCGTACATTGCCAGGCCACCGATATCGCTCCAACGCCGACACGGCATCGGTCGTGAGCACTGCGGGCCTGCCCGTCCCAAACTCGTGGAGAAAGTGTTCGGCAAGTAGCGGGACATCGGTAGCCCGTTCGCGCAGTGGAGGCAATGACACGCGAATGGCACTGATCCGATGCAACAGATCCTCGCGAAAGCGATCCGTCGCGACCAAGCGCGTGAGGTCGCGCGTGCTCGCCGTCACCACGCGAACATGCGCCTCGACCCGCTGGGTGCCGCCAACGCGGTAGAACGTTCCCGTCTCGAGTGCCTGCATCAGCGTGGCTTGCAGTTTGAGATCGAGGTCGCCCACGTGGTCGAGGTACAGCGTCCCGCCAGCGGCCAGTTCCAGCAGTCCAAGCGTTCGATGATCCACACCCGGCAACGCGCCCTTTTCGACCCCCAGCAGTTCGGTCTCGTCGAGTGCCGCGCACGTGGCGTCGATGAACGGGCCATCGGGATATCCGCTGTGTTCGTGCAGGACACGTGCGACCACACGCTTGCCGGTACCCGACTCGCCCGTGATAAGTACCGACGAGCCGCTGGGAGCCACGCGCTTGATCAACGACATGACCGCAACCAGCGGCGCATACTGCGTGAGGAATTGTGGGGCGCCAACCGAACGGCGCAGCCGCGACTGCAGCACATCATTGTCGCGCCTCAGCATGCGTTTCTCCCAGGCGCGACGCACCAGCGCATCGATTTCCGCCATGCGGTACGGCTTTGACAGGAAATCGTACGCACCCAGCTTGAGTGCTGCCATCGCCGTTTCGATGGTCCCGTTGCCGGTAATCACAATGATTTCGGGTGGCAGCGGCTGCTCGCGCACCTGACGCAGGACTTCCAGCCCGTCGAGTTCCGGCATGACCACGTCCAGCAAGGCGACGTCGAACGTCTGCGTGCGCAATCGATCCAGCGCGTCTCGACCGTTCCGTACCATGGTGACGGCGAAGCCGCGCGCCGTCAGATACTGTTCCAGCACTATCCCCAAATGCGTTTCGTCTTCCGCGAGGAGGACACGAATGGGCGACAGGCGTTCCACGCCCCGAGCCGGTGTCGGTGACGTCGTCACGCGACGGCTCCAACAGCACGCGTCACCAGTGGGAGCAGTACACGAAACGTCGCGCCCTTGCCTTCCACACTCACCAGGTCCAACTGGCCTGCATGATCCAGGACAATGCCGTAACAAATGGCCAGTCCGAGTCCCGTGCCCTGACCTTGCGGCTTCGTCGTAAAGAACGGCTCAAACACCTTGGCGTGCAGTGCGCGAGGAATTCCCGGACCCTCATCGGACACCTCGAACGCCGCCTGCGACTCTCCGGACTCGCTGTCCACCGTCGTTGTGCGAATCACGACGCGGGCACCTTCCGGCGTGGCATCCAGGGCGTTCATGGCCAGCGCGAGGAGCACCTGCACCAGCTGATCGGCATCGCCTTCGACCAACAGGGGTCGCGATTCCTCGATGTCCGTCACCATCGTCACGCGTTTGTAGCGCGGATGGTGCTGCAGCAAAAAGAGTCCCTGTCGCACCACCGCGTTGAGGTTCAGTGTTTCGCGGAGGGCCGGTTTCGGATGCGCAAAATCCAGCAGCCCATTCACGATACGCGTACAGCGATGGACTTCGAGCTCAATAATCCGCAGCATCTCGGCTGGATCGGCGCCCGGAATCGGCGCACCCGGCGGTAACGACGCCGCGAGCTCGCTGTGGATCGTCAGCGACTCGCCGCACGCCGCGATGGTCGCCAGCGGATTGTTGATCTCGTGCATCACGCCCGCCGCCAATTGGCCCAGGGCCGCCAACTTCTCCGACTGCGCCGTGCGCTCGATCGCCGCCCTCCAGTCGGTGATGTCCTCGCCCACGGTGATCACATGACTGACCTCGCCGCCGCTGATGCTCATCGGGATCTTGGAAATGCGAAAGGTCCGCGTATCGCCGAAGGCATCGCTCTCCATTTGAAACTGCTGCAGTCGTCCGGTCGCAAACACTTCGTCGAACTCGCGCTTGAGCAAGGACGCGGGCTGGCGATGGAGGACCTCAAAAATGGTCCGGCCCAGTGCGTCGGTGCGGGACACACCCTGAAGTCCCGTCTCACGCTTATGATTCCACGCATGGATGCGGTACGCGCGATCGACCACGTACACACCAAACGGCAACGAATCGACCACGCACTCAATCAAGGCACGCTGCTCAGCGACCTCCGTGGCTCGTTCGTTGAGCTCGCGTTCCAGCAGACGTAACTGCTGGTCCCGCGCGGCCCCGATGGCCAGCAGGTTGGCGCACGCCGTCGCCAGGGTGCGCTCCGTCGTCGTCAGGGGCTTGGCGCGACGCACGGTGAGGGTCCCGAGCTCGCCGTCGGAGGCCCGCAGCAAGAACGTCTCGGTTCGCCGGGCGTCTAGGCCAGCGGGGTCGTCCGAATCGCGCACCGACGACCACAACCTCGGAGGGTCGTCACCGGCATTCAGCCCCGCCTCTACCAACTCGGCATCAAGAACGCGACGCAGTTCCGCCGAGATGGTCGTAAAGGCGTCGTCGGTTGACAAGGCCTTGGCCGCCAAGGCGAGCAAGGCCGGAAGCGCGGCGAGGGAGGAGTCGGTGTTCATCGGGGAGCGCGAAGCCGGGTCACCCACGCAAACTACGACTGCGGCTGTGATCGGACAAGCTGACCGATCCCGAGATTTACTACTCAATCAGCCAAAGAAGACAGTTAACCGAGGGCCGCCTTGATGGCCGCGTGCACCTCGACACTTTCGCGCATCTGACTTTGCTTTTCCTCGACGTGCGCCCAGCGCACAACGCCCTCCCGATCAACGAGGAAATACGAACGTTTCGAAAAAAACGCGTCCTCGCGAAGCACGCCGAAGGCGCGTGAGGCTTCACGCTTGAAGTCAGACAAGAGGTCCACTTTCATGTGGTACTTGCTGCGAAACTCCTTGAGGGAAGGTACCGCATCTACACTAATTGGAAGGACTTCCACGCCCAGCGCTGCACCGGCACCTTGAATGCGCCGAGGCCGACCGAAACGCACCACGCCCCGCACGGGGTGAACCCATGCGAGGCGCGGCAAATGACGGTTTATGGAGCGTGTCGGGATCGAACCGACGACCCCCGCCTTGCAAAGGCGGTGCTCTCCCAGCTGAGCTAACGCCCCTGGTCCACCTGCCGCGACCAACGGAGCAATCCTAGTGCGATCACTTCACGCAGGGAAGCCTTCAACGAAGCCTCT
>JANLVM010000132.1:0-6209 GCA_031364015.1 Gemmatimonadaceae bacterium | reverse complement strand
TCGTACTCCCGGATTTCCGGCAATACGGTGTGCGAGCAAATGACATCGCACGCGAGCTCCGCCTGCGCGAGCGCGACTCGCAACGCGTCGGCCAATCGCGTTTCATGCGTGCTGTCGGCGTACGCGTGGAGCAGCGTGATGGCGACTGTATCGGGCGCTCGAGCGACAACTTCCGCGACGACGTCCGCAACGCCCGAGTCCGTGAGCGATTCGAGCACACCCTCCGGCACGACGCGTTCGCGTACCGGTATGACATCGGTCGCCGCCACCAGTGGCTGAGGATGATGTCGCGTCAGGTCGTAGAGGGCCGCACGTTCCTGCCGACGCAACTCCAGGAGATCGGTGAAGCCGGCGGTCGCGCAGGCGACCACGCGCGCGCCGCGCCGCTCCAACAGCAGATTCGTCACCACGGTGGTTCCGTGCGCAATGTAGGCCAGTGACGACGGCACGATCGCGGAGGCGTCCAGAGCGGCCACCACGGCGGCCGCGCGATCATCTGGATTGCTCAGCACCTTGGCCGTCTGCAGCGAGCCATCAGGCAAGATGGCCGCCAGATCGGTGAACGTGCCACCAACGTCGATGCCCGCAGCGATGGACCTGTCGGCGAAAAGTGGCGCGCTCACGAGCGTACTGTCCCTGCGCGATCGTGACCGAGTCGCCACAGACCCAGCGCAATGGCGACGTGGACCGGTACGACCACGGCCAGGACGACCCCGCTGGACTGCGACCACGTCGGCACCAATTGGATCGCTGCACCAGCCAGTGCCAGCAGCGCGATGACGGTGCTGACGCCTCGCGCCGCGCGCGACGGCGTGCCGCGCGCGAACGCCCGAGGCACGACCCACGCCGCCACCAGCAGCAATGGGTGCAGCGCCAGCAGCGTCGTGTTCGCGCCCATGTACACCGTGTGCTTCGTGACCGTCGCCGCGAGGAGCAACGCCGTTCCCAGCACGCCGCCCACCAGATACCAGAGTGCGACACCGACACTCAGCACCAGCCGCGCGACCCGCGCACGCGCATCGGCGAGCGCCGCCAACAGGCCGGCCAACGTGAGACCGAGCAGCAATGCCATGGCGACGCGCGACGGCGCTTCGTCTGGCAACGGCAGGCGCGCGGCGGTGAACAACACCGTGTCCCGTTCGACCAGTCGATACCGGCGGCCCGTCGCATCGGGCAATACCAGCGTCGCAAAGTGCGTCGCGATATGCTCCGGAAGAAACTCTTCGTCCCACCTGGAAAGCGGTTGGTCGGCATGACGTCCCAACGCGATTTCTATTCCGGCATACAACGGGAGCATAGAGCCCAGCAGTCTGGCCGTTTCGCCGCGCCACGTGCGACCGATACCGGGCACACTCAGCGCGGGCCGCAATCGCCCGCCCAGCACGCGGTCGATGGCGTCACGCAACTTCGTGGCGCAATTCTCGCGATAGTAATCGTACCGATAGTACTTGTTCTCTTCGCGCGCATTCCATTGCAGGAACTCCCACAGCGCAGCGCGTTCCACCGGCGTCAGTGCCAGGACCTGTTGCCGAATGGTGCGATTGTCCGCCACATACCTGTCGTTGAACAGGGTGGTCGGATACCCCGCCATTGAGTACTTCGTGTCGCCGGTCAGGAATCGTCCAAGGAAATTCGGCTGCTCGAAGTCGAACATGCCCCAATTGAATGCCACATCTTCGCCGGTGGTGCGGTCGCGCACGCCGATGGCCGAGTGTCCAAACCGCTCGAAGAAAACATCGGACGGTCCATAGGTGTACAGGGATACCGTGAGCGACGCACCGCGAATCGCGCGCACGCTATCAATGGCTGCGGACACGCCAGGGAGTGCGGGCGTGTCGACGGCCAGTGACACGGGCATCGCCGACTGGGCAGCGGCGCGACCGCCGGTCGCTCCGCTCAGTACGACTGCCACTATTCGGCACCACCCACCCATCGACATTAGAAGCGAAACTCCTTGCCGTCGTCTGCCGCGCGATAAATCGCCTCGAGCACGCGATGCACCAGCACCTGATCGTTGGGTGGCTCGTACGGCGCTTCCTCTCGAATCACTGCCAGAAAATGCGCGATCTCGGCACGATAACTTTGCAGAAACGGGCTTTCGCGCGCCGCCGCGCCAGACGGCGAGACGTCAACGCCGCGGCCGTTGAGTTCCTTCGTCACCCGGAGCGGCGCAAGGCGCGCCGAGCCACCGGACGCGTGCACTTCAAACCACCAGCGCTCCTCGGCGCCGACGTACGACCAGGACACGTCGAACGCGATCACCAAACCGCCTTCGCATTCAAGGAATACTTGCATCGCCTCTTCGACCGCCGACGCGGCGCGGCTGCGGCGCATAGCCGCCGACACGCGCACCGGTGCCTTGAAGTCGGACAGCCACAGCGCGAGATCAAGCAGGGGGAGTCCCTGTTCCAGAAACGCTCCCCCACCCGACTCGGCGCGCCGTGTTCGCCAGCCATCGGTACCCTGCCGCACCGTCAAGGCACCGGTGCGAATCGATGTCACCTGACCCAGTTCGCCGTTGCGGAGAAATTGATCGAGCGCCTGCACATCGGTCCGAAACCGCAGGTTGGTGCCAACGACGAGGCGGCGATCGACCTTGTTCGCGGCGGCAATGCACCGTTCGGCACCTCGCGCGGTCAGCGACAGCGGTCGCTCACACAACACATGCAGTTTCGCACGCAGCGCGCTCAGCACATGGGGTTCGTGCAGATGATTGGGCGTCGTAATAATCACGGCGTCGAGTTCATCCGAGTCGAGCAACTCCTCGAAGTCCGTGAAGACATCCGGAACGCCGAATCGATCAGCCAGCGCGCGCGCCTTCGCGGCATCGTTGTCGCACAGTGCGACCAGCGAGGCGCCCCGCAACTTCGACAGTACCGGAATGTGCGTCAGTTGGGCAATCGCGCCCGTACCGACGACGGCGATTCGGACTCCGTCCTTCATGCCGCCTCCAGAGAGAATTGCCTCACGGACGATCTACGTTGACAGTCAATCTGCGAAGCCAACGGTGGTTCCGGGGTAGTAGTGACGCAGAATCGTCCGCGCATCGTGTCCGGCACGCGCGCGCCCGATCGCGCCCCACTGACACATGCCCACACCGTGACCGTTGCCGTTCCCCCGCAACGTGACGCCGGTCAGGCGCCCTCCGCTGCGCGCTTCGCGTTCCACGGAAAAATACGTGCTGGACAAGATCGCGCCACGCGGGTCGCGCAAGACATGGCGCACATCGCGGGCGCGGATCGTGACGTCGCCGCGATCGGTTCGAAACACCAACGCGCCAACCCGATCGGACGCGGTGCGCTCAGCAACCTGCAGTTCTCTCACCACCGTCGATTGCGGTTGGTGGCTACCCAGCACTTCAATCGCTCGCCGAACCGCCTCGCTGAGCTGTTGCGCACCGATTTCTTCGACCCAGTGATTGCGCGGGTTGATATCACAGAACGGACGACCGGTCGCCAGGTCGATGTCGGTGACCGACACCAGATACGGCTCTTCCCGGGCGTCGCGCCAGGCATCCCTGGGCGTCGCGGTACGACCGCCGCAGGCCGAATAGTAGGGCGCGTCGACCGTGCGACCGGCATACCGCAAGACCAGCCCCGTAGTGGCGTCGATCGCCTGATTCACCAACGGGTGTTCAACGTCCACGCCACCGTACACCTGATTGGTGGTTGAGGCGACCATGTGCCAGCCACTCGCCGGGATTGGCGCACCTTCAGCGGGCACACGCACGTACGAATAGCTGCGGGCCGCTATAGCCTGCGCTTCGAGCGCCGGTCGATCGCCGAGCTGTCGCGTGCCAAGCTCCAGCGGCACGACACCGCGCAAATAGTCTTCAACCGGGAGTCGGTTCACGACCTGGACTCCGGATTCGGTGGCGGAGAACCACAATTCTCCGCGGTACCGTTTGCCATTGTATTGGACGAAGCCACCGGCGGTTGGCCGCGCGACAAATGGTCCGCCGCGCCACGGTGTCGCGTCATCGCCGTCGCCCGCGACGCGCAACAGTCCGCCCCGCTGTTCGACACGCCACGCTTCGCCTCCCGCCCCGCGCACCAACGGCAGCCGTCCACCCTGTTCGTCAATCCGCCACGACGTCGTGGCCGTCACCGCAGCGCGCGCGACCCCGGCGCCCAGCGCAATGCGGGCCTGACGATCGGTCACATCAAGCCGACCGCTCTGCTCGTGTCCCGTCACCGTCGCTGGCGTCGCACGCCCACGACTCGCGCTCGGCGTGCACGCGCCGCTCCCCATCGCGCCCACGGTCAGGGTTCGAAGTATCGACCACACCGCCAGTCGCAGCGTCACACGACAACCGGCCACGCGCAGCCGCCGCTCGTGGCCGCGTGACCCATCATCGACCGTAGCTGCCTGCGGTGGACGGCACGGCCCCGATCAGCGGCAAATGCCGAGTGGGTCGTCGAATTGACGAGAGGGGCGAATCGACCAGACCGAGCCACGTCGCGCGGAAATCGTAGTCATCCACCACCTGTTCGATTCGCACATCGATGAACGATCCGGGCGACGCATCACCGTCGACGTACACGACGCCGTCGATATCGTCGGCCTGCCATGGGGCCCGCGCAATCAGCTGTCCCGGACGATCGCCGGCGCGATCGACCAGCACGCGCGCGGGTCCGATGAATCGTTCGTAACGCTCACCGGTAATCGCGCGCTGCAACTCTTCGATGCGCTCTTTTCGCTCGCGCTTGATCGAGTCGGGCACATCGTCGTCGAGATCATACGCGCGCGTGCCCTCCTGCGGCGAGTAGGTGAAGCACCCGACCCGATCGAAGTGTATTTCCTCGAGGAAATCGCAGAGCACCTGAAAGTCGTCTTCCGTTTCCCCCGGGAATCCCACGATGACCGTGGTGCGCACGGCAAGGTCGGGCACGATGGTACGATAGCGCGCGAGGCGTTCGCGAATGCTCTTCTGACGCTCTGGTCGGCGCATGCGCGCCAGGACGGCATCCGACCCATGCTGCATGGGCGTGTCGAGGTACCGCACGATGCGGGGATTCGCCGCAATGACTTCCAGCAACCTGGGCGTGATGCCCGCGCTGTACAGATACAGATTGCGAATCCACGGGATACTCGTTTCGCGCACCAGCGCTTCAAGCAGGTCGGGCAACGCCAGGCCGTCGCGTCGATCGCGTCCGTAGTGGGCCAGATCCTGCGCCACGAGGTTGATCTCGCGCGCGCCTTGCATCTCCAGCAACTGCGCTTCACGAACCAACTCGTCCAGCGCAAACGAACGGTGCTTGCCACGCATGAGCGGAATGGCACAAAAAGCACAGCCGTGATCACATCCTTCGCTCACCTTGAGATAGCGCACATGCGGCGCCTCGCCGCCGAACACGCGCACACCGGGATGCGAGAGCAGTTCTCCGCCAATCAAGCCGCGCTCAATCAGTTCGGGCAGCAGGCGGTCGGTTTCGGAGGTGCCGAGGAAGACATCGACCTCCGGGAGCGCCTCGATGAGTTCGTCCTTGTGGCGTTCGATCATGCAGCCAATGGCAAACACCGCGCGGCAGATGCCGTCGTCCTTGAGCCGCGTCGCTTCGAGAATCGCGTCGATGGACTCCTGCTTGGCGGCATCAATGAAGCCACAGGTGTTGACGACGACCACTTCCGCCAACCGCAGATCGGTCACCAGTTCGCCACCGTGCGCCACCAGGTCGGCCAGGTACCGCTCGGAATCCACCGTATTCTTGTCGCACCCGAGGGTGACCAGTCCGAACTTGAGCATCTGGAAAGGTAGCCACCCGGGGCTCTCCAACTCAACCGGACGGCTGCGCCTCCCGTTGGGCGCGAACGAAGGGCGACAGCGCGTAGCGCGCGACTTGTGCGGCGGTCAGTCGGGACGCTCCATCGATCCGGCCCAGGCAGGCGCTGGCACCACAGGCGCAGGTGAAGGGTTGCGCCATCTGCCATTCGGTGCTGGGATAGAAGTACACCAACTCATCGCCGGCGCGCAGGTCGGTGAGCGCCACCAGCGCCAATTGCGCCATGTCGAACGCGACGTTGGGCGCACAAGAATGATTCACACACTCGAGAAAGGCCGGTTCCGGTCGCAGGTGTGTCTCGGCATCGAGTTGCACGGTCAGATAGGTGGCGGTCCGAAACCGCGGACTGCGCGCAAAACTGACCAGCACCGATCCCGCTGGTTGATCGACCAGAATGCGCACGCAGCGCTGCCCGAGATCTCCGCG
>JANLVM010000124.1:0-1894 GCA_031364015.1 Gemmatimonadaceae bacterium | reverse complement strand
GAATTGGCCACGCTGCTGCGGGCGCGCCCTGCAGCGCACTGGATCGATCGGCTCAAGGCCGCTCGGGTGCCATGCGGACTGGTTCGCACGGTGCGTGAAGCCATTGCCGACGTTTCGGCATCGCCGGTAACCGGTTTCGCCCCTGTTACTGGTGGGCGGGTTCGCTTCCCTCCACCGGGTCTCGACCAACATGGCGAACTAATTCGCCATAACCACTGGAGTGCGTTCGACCACCTGCCGATACTGCCCGAACATGACGTGTGACCAGTTCCACGTCCGTGCGTCCTTCTCTGCGAGAGGGTCAGCGAGGCTGTCCTATTCCGAATTTGGCTCGCAGGGGTGTCAAGCGGCTCCGTCTGGCGTTATTCTAGCGCTGTGAAAATGACGGAAAACACAGACGCCCAGCTCACTGAAGTCGATTCGGACCAGGACGTCATCTCCCGTGTTACGGGTGGTGATCGCGATGCATTTGCGATGCTGATCGGTCGATACAGCGATCCGCTGTACCGACATGCGCTCGGCATGACCGGCAGTCCGGATGTGGCCGAGGATATTCTCCAGACGTCGTTCATCAAGGCCTATCACCATTTGGGTGAAGTCCGTGGACGATTCGACGCCTGGCTGTTCCGGATCGTGGCAAACGGGTGCAAGGACTGGCTGAAGAACATTCGGCGCACGCACCTGAGTTACGACGAGGACGATCAAGCCTCTAGCTACGCGACGCCCGATCAGGACCTCGACCGCACTGAATTGCGGCAGGATCTCGATGAAGCCCTCGCGCAGTTGGCGCCATCACTGCGCGAAGCCTTCATCATGAAGCATGTGGAAGGCCGGTCGTACGAAGAGATGGCGGACCTTTTAGGGACCACCGTCGGAGCGCTGAAGATGCGCGTGCATCGGGCACGCGAAGCACTTCAGGCCCTGCTTGAGGAGAGATACGCCTGATGCATGACAACACAGATGCCCACAACGACCGGAACGATCTCGGTCAGAATCTTCCGCACCGCGACGCGGCTCGAGATCGCGCAACCGCCAGCCGCCCCGTGGCAGATCGTGAAGTGCCGCTTCCGGGACTGGCAGCCGCCGACGATCCGTCGATGGTCGCGATTCACCAATGGCTTGATGGCGACTTGGCTGAGTCCGACGCGCGCCGCGTTGATGCCAAGCAAGTCGACATGTGGAAGCAAGTCGCGAACGAGACTGATCGCCGTCGTCGCATGGTGACACCGTCGTACGTGGCGGCAAACATCATGAACGCATTGCCGACAACGCAGCTGGTCACGAACCTTGCCACGACAACCACCGCGACATCAACGACGGGCGTGTCGACCACGACCGTGATGATGATCGGCGCCGCGATGCTGGCGTTAGGTGTCGTGATCGGCAGAATGCTGTAAGCACAGTCGGAAGTCAGTAGTAGGCAGTACGATACGACAGTAGGAAGTAGTTAAGGCAGTATGGAGCAGGGGATCCCCTGCTCCATACTGCCTTTTCCAATACGTCCTGCTTCCGGCTCAGCTACATGTGAATCGCGCGCCCCAGCGCCGCCAACGCCGCTTCCTTTACGGTTTCGCTGAGTGTCGGATGCGAATGCACGGTGATGCCGATGTCCTCGGCGCTGCCACGATACTCCATGGCCAGCACGACTTCGGCCATCAGATCGGACACGTTGGGGCCGATCATGTGCGCGCCAAGAATTTCGTCGGTGTCCATGTCGACGATGAACTTCACAAAGCCCTGCGTTTCTCCCATGGTGCGCGCACGACGTTCGCACTGAAGGGAAACTTTCCCACGCGATAGGCGCGTCCACTCTCTTTCACCTCCTGCTCGCTCTGGCCTACGGTCGCGATCTCGGGCCACGTATATACGATACCTGGCATGTTGTGGTGATGCA
>JANLVM010000732.1:0-2043 GCA_031364015.1 Gemmatimonadaceae bacterium | reverse complement strand
ACCAACCAGAGTTAGGCGACGAGGTGGTCGTACTCCGCGTGCGTCCCGATCCAGAACCAGAGCAGCCCATCCGGCGCGTCGACAGCCAACGCGCGGTAGTGCGCGCCGATGCGCACGGAATGGAAGCGTTTTACGGGCTTGCATCGGAGTGAAGGATGCTGCGGATTGGCTTTGAGGAGCGCGAACTGCTTATCCGCGAGGTCGCGGACCACGAGAGGGAGCGCATCGTGGCACTTCCCAAAAACTCGGTGACGCATGATGCGTCACAATTGGCGCGAGCGACCCGCCGTGTGATCGGCGAGCGCCGCATCAGCAAGCGATTCGAAGCGGCCTGCTTCGGCGTTGCGCTCGATCTCGCGGTCCCACGCGGCGGCATCAAACTCTGCGAACCACGCGCGAAACGCCGCCAGCTCCCGAGCGGACAGTCTGCTTATCTCAGATTTGAGCTTCTCGATGTTCGTCACGGAGCCTCCGATGTGCCTTGAATATATCCGGAATGACGGGAAGTTCACTTAACGCCTGGGTTCAGTTGCAGCCGAATCAAACAACGCGAGCACACCGCCAATCGGCTCTCAATTGCCACCCATTGTTGTGCCGCGTGGTCGCTACTCCTAACCGACCTTCACCCGCTTGATCCGGTCGAGTTCGGCGGACTCGTCGCGCGGCGCATGATACAGGTCCCATCGGAGCTGCAAACTCATCCACACATCAGGCGAGGTCCCGAACAACTTTGCGAGGCGCAGCGCCGTGTGCGGCGTCACGCCGCGCCTTCCGTTCACGAGTGAATTGACGCGCTGGTATGGCACACGAATGCCGTCAGCGAGTTCCCGCTGTGTCAGCCCCATCGAGCTGAGGAACTCTGCAAGCAGCATTTCGCCGGGGGGGCGTCGGCGCGCAATGCGTTGGAATTCGAACCAGGGTTACCAACCTCGCTCAGGGGGGATAGTCGACGATGTCGACTTGATCCGGGCCAGACGCTGTCCACACGAAGCACACGCGATACTGGTCGTTGATGCGAAGGCTATGCTGTCCCATCCGATCCCGTTGCAACGCTTCCCAATGGTTGGCCGGTGGGGCCCGCAGATCATTCCACGTCGCGGCGGAATCCAACCACTTCAACTTCCGGCGCGCGACCTTCCACAACAGCGTGGGGCAGGCCTTGCGAGCTCGCTTCGAATCGACACCGTTGAAGCTGTCCTCGGTGCCCGCACCTCGGAAAGAGCAAATCACCATAGCGTGAGCGCATGGGGATCATGCTATCGCAACCGTGAGCGGGCGAGCGGCGTAACGACCGCACATCAACCGCGGCGCCACGAGGTTCGTACGCTGCTCGCGTGTGCACTTGGGCAGAGTGCGTGTCGCCAAGGGCACAGCGTCCGCTACGTGCGCTTGCCAGGCCTCTTGAGTGAGGAGCTGGTGCACGCGCGCGCGGACGGCGCGATCTGCTCGAACTCATCGACGATCGCACCGGCCGTCGCGCCACGCTCATTACCAGCCAACTGCCCATCGAGCACTGGCACGACATGATCGGCGACGCCACGTTCGGAGACGCCATCCTCGACCGCGTGGCGCATCACGCGCACCGCCTCACCCTTACCGGCGGCTCCCTCCGCCGTCTCGCCAGCGCCGATACGCCCCCGCACCGACTGACTCACTGATCCCGTGGTGTCCGCTCACGCGGTGATCGGCATCAACCGAAAGGACTGAGCGACTTGGTCCGAAACGTGTGATCGCTTTGGTCCGAAAGGCGTGATCGACATCGCCGAAATACGCATTACGGGTGGGGGCGTCCATCCTGGATGTGATTCAGGCTTCAGCCGGTTTGGGAGCGATGGGCAACCACAGCGTCACCGTTGTGCCGCGTCCGGCTTCGCTTTCGACCTCCACGCGCCCGCCGTGCAGCTCGATAATCTCCTTCACCAGGCTCATGCCGAGGCCGGTGCCGGGGATGTTGCCCGACGGGTCGGCACGGTAAAAGCGCTCGAACACACACGCGCCTGCTGCGCCGGCGTCATGCCAATGCCGCAGTCGGTTACCCGCACC
>JANLVM010000097.1:0-3031 GCA_031364015.1 Gemmatimonadaceae bacterium | reverse complement strand
CGCTCGGTCCCATCGTCGTCGAGCGCGATGCCCTCGATCTTTGTCCCGCCAGGTCGATTCTGATGCGCATGATGTGCCGAGCATGCGGCTTGGGCGGCGGCGGAGCAAGTGGGTTGGTAATGCGACGCGGACTACCTGCCGACCCCGAGCAGGGTTCGGCACGAGGAGGAGCCGACGGGGTTCATGACGGCACGTCGCCCGGCGATTGATGGAGCGGGTCGGCCATCGCAATGCGCACTGGTGGCTGAATTCGCCCCTTACCGCTGATATACTCATTAGGTCATGCGCAGTCTTGCGCAGGAGCCGGAGTACCAGACGCATCGCCGTAGCCCAAGTGGTCGCCGCAGATGCTGTTGGCCAGCGGGCGGTCGAACCGACACCGAAGCAGGTAACGGGCGAGCCGCTACGCTGTTGGCAGATTGATACGAAGGTCTTGGCTAGAGATATGGAGTTCGGGAAGTCTGACGTCTTCGAGACGGTGGAGGGACGACCGCCCGCGACGCAAGCGCAGCAGTCGCCGGCGGCGTCGGCGCTCGAACGCGCTCGAGCGCGATCGGCGCGCGTGAGGTGGTACCTTGTCGGGAGCGTCAGCGCCTTCGGCGGCGCGCTATTGACTGTCGCTGTGTATCGGGCAACGGGTTCGACCTTCCTGTTCATCTCGGGCTTCGCGATGGCGGTCGCGTTGGCCGGTGGCTTCGGCCCGGCCACACTGGCCGGCATCGGCAGCGTCGTGCTGGGGCACCTGCTGCTTCCGGCCAACGAGCTTCGGATGATCGAAACGGACGAGATGGTGCGACTGGTCGCCAACACCATCCTGATCATGGTGGTGTCGGTTCTCGCGGGCCTGTTTCGGCGCAGCCGAATGGCTACGCTTGAACGTGAGGCGCGCCTCGAACGCGCAGCAGCGAGCGTGCGAGAGCTCCTGGATGAGTCGAGCGACGCCATCGCGCTTACCGATAGCGACCTGCGCATTACCTACGTGAACCCGCGCGCGGAGACCATGTTTGGCTTCGCTCGTGGCGCGGCCATTGGACGCACGCTGCAGTCGATCATCACGCCGGAATCACTCCAGCGCCATCCGATGCAAATGGGTGCACTGAGCGCCGGTCAAACGATACGCAGGGACTGGACCGCGTTCCGCGCCGATGGTTCGACCATCGATATTGAGATTTCAGCGCGTCTGTTGAAAGGCGGACGGTTGCTGGCGTCCATTCGCGACATGAGCGACAGTAAACGCGAGGCGGAGCGTCAGCGCACCGAGCGTGACCTGATGGACGGTATGCTCGCGACGAGTGTTGCGGGGGTCCTGATGGTCGATACGGATGGCGAGATCGTCTTCGCGAACCGTCGCGCGGAAGGCATCTTGCGGCTGAAGAAATCGACGCCGACGTCGCGGACTTACAGCAAACCGACCTGGAAGCAGGTGGCACTCGACGGCGGCGTGTGGCCGCGCGAGTCGCAGCCATTCCGTCAGGTGGTGGCGACTGGCGCGCCGGTGTTCGATGTGCGATTCGCCATCGAGTGGCCGGACCAGCGTCGCGTGGCGTTGTCCGTCAACGGCGCACCTCTACGCGAGGCGAGTGGTGCACTGCAGGGCGTGGTGTTCGCCGTCAACGATATCAGCACGGCTCTGGCGGCCGAACAGGCACTGCGCAAGAGCGACCGCATGCTGGAGCAGATCACCGACGCCATCCCGGGCATCGTGTTTCAGTACGTGGTCGACGGCGATGGACATGAGCGTTTTGTCTTTGTCAGTCGATTTAGCGAGCGATTGCTGGGCCGGACCGCGCGTCAATTGCTCGAGGGCGCTGAGTCTGCGTGGTCGATGGTGCATCCCGATGACCTTGCACCGGCCAAGTTGGCGCTGGCGCAGTCGTCTCGCACGTTGGCGCCGTGGATACACGAGTTTCGAATTCAGGATGTGCATTCAGCGGAAAGTTGGCGTTGGGTGAGCGGGCAGGCCGTACCGCAGCGCGGGCCCGAGGCTGGCAGTGTGTTGTGGAACGGTATTTTTACCGACATCACCGATCGCAAGATACTTGAAGACGATTTGCGCCAAGCCCAGCGCATTGAGAGCATCGGACGCCTCGCCGGAGGTATCGCACACGATTTCAACAATCTGTTGACGGTCATTTTTGGACATGCCGAGCTGCTCGCCATGGATCTTCCGGCCGACGGTCCGCACAAGGTCGGACTCGAGCAAATTCGGACGGCCGCGGAATCGGGCGCGGCCCTGACCCGTCAGCTACTGGGCTTCGCCCGCAAGCAGGTAGGCGTACCGCAAATTCTCGACGTCAACGAATTGGTGCGTCGCGTGCCGCCCTTGGTCGGGCGACTGATCGGTGAGTCGATCATCCTGGATTTGGTGTTGGCCGACGCAGCGCCGCACGTGCGTGTCGATCCGGCGCAGCTCGATCAAGTGATGGTGAATCTGGTCGTGAACGCGCGCGACGCGATGCCGGAAGGCGGCTTCCTCGAAATTTCGACGCGCGTGGTCGATGCCGAAACGACGCCGCGCTCGGAGCGCGCGTTGCTCCCGACCGGGCCGGTCGCGGAGATCCGCGTGCGCGATTCTGGCACGGGTATGACCACTGAAGTGCGCGATCGCGCGTTCGAACCATTTTTCACAACGAAAGGCGTTGGCCAAGGCACAGGCCTTGGGCTTGGAACGTCGTATGGAATCGTGTCCCAATGGGGTGGCACCATCCTGCTCGAGAGCATGCCGGGGCACGGGACGGTGGTTCGGGTGCTGTTGCCGATTACCGAAGACCGTGCCTCGCCGGTACGCAGTCGGGTACGGTCCGTCACACCGACGGGGCACGAGACGATTCTGGTGGTCGACGATGATGGCGCAGTGCGCAGCGTGACGGCAACGGCGCTCCGCCGCCAGGGCTACCGAGTACTGGAGGCTGCCACCGGCGCGTCAGCACTGGAGCAATCACGCGCTGAGCGCGGACGGATTCACGCCTTGGTGACTGATGTCGCCATGCCGCTGATGAGTGGTTCTGCCCTCGCCGCAGAATTGGTGCGT
>JANLVM010000216.1:0-3930 GCA_031364015.1 Gemmatimonadaceae bacterium | reverse complement strand
CGGCATGCCTTTCAACAGCCGATACGTCGGCGCCAACTGCACCGCATCGAATTGCAGCGAGGCGTTGACTACACCCGCGACGTCGGTGGCGAGCAGCTTGAGTTGTCCAAGGTGGGTGGTCGCGACCGTCAACGTGCCGCGTCGCGTGAGCGTTTCGAGAATGGCCCCGCCAAGCGCGGCCCCTTCCGCCGGATCGGTGCCCGAACCCAGTTCGTCGACCAGCACCAGTGAGGCATCGGACGCGAGGCGAAGAATCTCGCCAAGATTCTTCACGTGCGCGCTAAACGTGGAGAGGCTTGCCTCGATACTCTGTTCATCGCCCACGTCGGCGAATACATCGTCGAACACCGGCAATCGCGAGGTCGCGCCTACCGGTGCCGGAATACCCGCCTGCGCCATGGTGGCCATCAACCCAATGGCCTTCAGCAACACCGTTTTGCCACCCGTATTCGGACCCGACACCAGCATCGTGCGCTCGGCCGGATCGAGTGTCAGATCGAACGGTACCACCGGTGTGCCCCGTGCGAGCAGCAATGGATGCCGACCATCAACAATGCTGAGGCCTTCGCGGGGATCACAAAACGTGACCACCGCGCACCGCGCATCGATCGCGTACCGCGCCCGCGCATAGAGGGCGTCGAGCGCCACCAGGGCGGCGTACGCACCGTGCATCGCCTCGTGCCAGGGCCGCAGACTCTCCGTGAGCTCCCGCAACACGCGTTCAACTTCTCGTTGCTCTTCAAGCTCCAATTCGCGAACACGATTGCCAAACTCTACGGCGGCCGGTGGTTCGACGAAGATGGTCGCACCGGTGCCCGAGCTGTCGTGGACGATGCCGCCCACGTACCCCCGCGCTTCGCGGCGCATGGGAATCACCCAGCGGCCGTTGCGCATGGTGACGGACAGATCGCTGACCTGATGGTGCGGCTCGAGCTTTCTGATCTCGCGTTCGAGCAGTCGTACCAACTCGCCTTCTGTCTGCCGGAGCTCCCGACGCACGCGCCGGAGTGACGGCGACGCCTCATCGCGCACCGATCCATCCTCGCTGATCGCGCGACCAATGGCGTCTTCGAGCGCGCGCAGATCGACGAGCGCCGAGACAAACTCCGACAGCATGGCGATCAGGATCATCGGACGACGCGGGTCACGAAGGGACTCGCGTGTGCGTCGCGACGATCGCAGCAGTGTGGCGCCCTGCAGGAGCTCGGCGGCACTCCACGCGAGGCCTTCGATGCGCAAGCGCTTGAGCGGCTCGCTCAGTTCAGGAATCGCTTCGCTGATCCACCCGGTATCTGACTCGACGAGGGCGCGCATCGAGGTGACGCGCCGCTGCTCGGCGTCGACCCATTCGCGATCGGTGCGCGGTACCAGCGCGCGCACCGCAGCAGCCCCTGGTGCAGAATGCGCACGACCCGCGACGAACGCGAGCAGTCGCGGAAATTCAAGAATGCCGAGCGCGTGCGCGTTCATCGATCGACAGAATCCGTCAGCCGCGCGCTAACTCCTCGCGCGCGATGGTATTGATGATGGTGCCGTCAGCACGTCCCTTAAACTCTGGCATTACGCGGGCCATGACGGCGCCGACATTGGCGGCCCCGCTGGCGATGGCGGATCGCACGGCCACGCGTATCGTGTCCGGGTCGACTGGCGCCGGGAGATAGCTCTCCAGCGCAGTACCTTCGCGCTGCTCCTTATCCGCCAGATCATCCCGACCGGCCTTGCGATACACCTCGACGGACTCGCGCCGCCGCTTGATCGCCTTGCGGATCACATCGACCGTATCGTCATCGGTCGCATCGCGTCGGAGCTCGATCTCGCGGTTCTTGAGTTCCGAGATGACCATCCCGAGCAGCATGACGCGGTCCTTCTCGTGCGCTTTACGCGCCGCAGCCTGATCGGCCTGCAGCCGCGCGAGCATCGAAGCGCCCTCGGCGGCCACGGGAACGCTTAGGTCTGCCGCGTGCGGCGGTTCTTCCGGACCGCAGCGTTCATTTTGCGCTTGCGACGCTCTGACGGCTTTTCGTAGTGGCGATGCTTACGCAGATCGGACAGGATGCCGGCCTTCTCGCACTTTTTCTTGAAGCGCTTGAGGGCGCGCTCAAAGTTTTCGTCCTCGTGGATGATGACTTCCGACAAACTCGATCTCTCCCTGGGGTCGACAGCACTCGCACCGGATTGACGGCTCGAACTGCGACAGTAAATGTGGGGACGACAGGCGAAGAATTCGTCCGGAGTCGGTGCACACCGATGGGACCAATTGCGCGCCGCAGGTCAAAGCACGACAGCCCTATATCTTACCCTACCTGACCGAGGTGGTCAAGGTGATCACAGACGCTTGAGGCACCTCGTTACCCCGGTGGCCAGCCCATTGCCCTGCCGCCGAGGAGGTGCATATGCAGGTGTCCCACCGACTGCCCCCCGTCGGCACCGGTGTTTATCACCGTCCGGTACCCCGATTCTGCGATGCCCGCCTCGCGGGCGACTTGGGCCGCAAGTAGCGCGACTGCTCCAAGCTCCGTGCCGTCCGTGGCGTCGGCGAGCGACGCCATGTGTCGTCGTAAAACCACCAGGATGTGGACTGGCGCCTGCGGGTTGATGTCACGAAACGCCACGGCGTACTCGTTCTGGGCAACCAGCACCACGGGAATCTCGCCGTCCGCGATGCGACAGAAGAGGCAACGATCAGTCATTCTGGAGATCCTGGAAGGGGTGCCGCGAGCACGGTACGGGCAATCGCGAGCGCCGCGACGGCTGCGGTCTCAAAGCGCAAGATGGTTGCGCCCAGTGACGCGCGTCGGAATCCGGCTCGCTCGAGCGCTTCCATCTCATCGAGTTCGATCCCGCCTTCGGGACCGACCGCGATGGTGAGCGGTACAGTGAGCGTTGCGGCGTTCACGCCGACCAACGGATCGCCATCAGGATCAAGCACCACGCGATCTCCCTCGGGTGCCGCCAATAGCGCGCGCTCCACATTGGCCTCCGGGAACAGCTGCGGCAGCCACGCTCCCTCGGATTGTGCCATAGCCCCTTCCATTCGCGCTCGCACTCGCGCCTGGAAACTCATGCCTTCGCCGCGCGGCGTGACACTACGCGAGCGTCGCCACAACACCGGTCGCCAACTGGTGCACGCCAGCTCGCTGGCCTTCTCGGCCAGCCACAGCATACGCTCCTTGTCGGCAACGGGAATCAAGAGATGTACGGCCGGGAGTGGCTCGCGCTGTTCCACCACCAGCACGTCAATGTGCACCCGCGACTTCGTGACCCGAACGAGCCGACCCTCGGCGACCCCCCCATGACCGTCGCGTAAGCCAACCATGGCGTTCAGCTCGAGTCTCAGCGCGCGGACGTGGCGCACCGCGTGTTCGTCCAGCAGGCACACACCGCTCGCCACCAGTGGATCGCTGGTGACAAACGTGGGCCGCCCGGCGGCTAGGCCCGTACGATCGATGCCGACCACCAGATCCCCTCCACATCTTCCGCCACGATGCGCCACCCTGTCGACGTGAGCGCCGACACCATCATCTCGCGCTCGTCCCGCAAGATGCCACTCAGAATCGCCGCACCATCGCTTGTCAGAGATTCCCCGATGATGAACAACAACTCAAGCAGCACCGACGAAATGATGTTCGCCAGCACGACACGCACCGGCGCCACCATCGGCAGCAGCGATGCCGCATCTGCCTCGAACACGTGCACGCGATCCGCAACACCGTTGCGCACGACGTTTGCTTCGGCATCGGGGATTGCTTCGCCATCAAGCTCAATGGCATAGACGCGCGCGGCGCCCAGCTTGGCCGCCGCAATCGCCAGCACGGCGCTCCCCGCGCCGAGGTCTGCGACAATGTCGCCGGCGCGCAACACCGTCGGCAGCAACCGGACAACGCCGCGCGTCGTCGGGTGATCACCGGTGCCGAACGCCATACCGGGTTC
>JANLVM010000060.1:0-4554 GCA_031364015.1 Gemmatimonadaceae bacterium | reverse complement strand
ACGAGCGAGCTGCGCGATGCGCTGAAACTCGAGTTACGCACGCTGGCCGAGGTCGACGCCAGCGTCGTGGATACCACGCTGCTCATTCACCCGCAGGTACTCACCGACTTCCTGGACTACAACGACTTTCTCGCCGTCGCCGACGCGACCGTGGAGCGGATGGGCCTAAGAGGCGTGGTGCAGATCGCGAGTTTTCACCCGGCCTATCAGTTCGCCGGTACGACGCCAAATGACGTCACCAACTTCACCAATCGCTCGCCGTACCCGATGCTGCAATTGTTGCGGGAGACGAGTGTGAGTCAGGCAGTCGCAGCATACCCTGACGCGCAGAATATTTACCGACGGAACCTCGAGACGATGCGCCGACTGGGCCCGTCCGGATGGGCGGCGTTGGACGTCGGCGCGGGACCGAGTCGTGTGTAGTTGACGTCAACACGAATGCCCGTCGCTCTGATGTGATGCACGACGAGTCGCGATCACACCGACTTGAACGTCAATGTGACGGAGACGAGGTCGCCATCACCGTGAGTACCGCGCACCTGCTTCGGTACGGCCAACAGCGTTCGTCCGTCCTTTCCTCGCCACACGCTCGTCTCCCACGTGTGGCCGTTCACGGTCGCGGTGACCGGCGTACGTCCCCAACCATGCGTCACGGGCGGCGCGAAGCGTTCAGGAACCGGTGCAAACGTCCAGCCGCCTTTGCCCGGATAGCGAAAGAGCGTGGAGCGAAAACGATGGTGCATGACAACTCCCGTCTCGATGAGGGATCGGTGAGAAAGGTCTCATCAAGCGCGCCTGCCGGGAAGCGACGATCAGAATCCACGGGTCACCACCTCCTGATGTGTTGGTGACGTCACTCTTGCCCTGGAGCCACCCCATGTCGCGTTCCACCACATCCCTGCTCGCCCTGACCGCCGTGATCCTGGCCGCCTGCGAGTCCACCACCCCGGTCTCACCCGCTGGCGAGGCCGTGCTGGCGGCGAGCCCCAATGCGGCAGCCACGCATCGCTATGAGGTCACCATCAGCAACCTCACCACCGGCCAGCCACTTTCGCCTTTGGTGGCCGTCACGCACACCCGCGATTTCCAGCTGTTCTCGAGCGGTGAAGCCGCCAGCGCCGGAATTCAGAAAATCGCCGAGGACGGCGATCCGGGCGTCTCCGCCGCCGAGTTGCAGGGACGCGCTGGCGTTTTCGACGTCGTGACCACCTCAGCCCCCGTTGGACGAATGGGTGGCGGTCCATTCCCGAGCATGCTCACCTTCGAGATCACCGCGGCCGCGAATGCCAAATACTTCTCACTCGCGACGATGCTGATCTGCACCAACGATGGCTTCGGCGGCGTGAAGGGAATTCGCCTCCCGTCCGGCGCAAAGACAACGATGGTGTATGCTGCCGCCTACGATGCGGGCACTGAGGCGAACGACGAAATGGCCGGATCCATTGTACCGCCCTGCTTTGGCATCGGTCCGGTGGTGCTCGCGGGTGGTGGCGGCAACCGCACCGCAGAAAGCAATGTCGTTCGCATGCATCCCGGCATCATGGGCAACATCGGTGCACTGACGGCAGCGCACGCGTGGAATGGACCCGTGGCCAGTGTCTCGATTCGTCGTCTGCGTTAAGATTCTCCATGGCTAGCCGGGTACTCCTCGTGGAAGACGATCGCAACTTGCGCGGATTTCTGCGGAAGGCGTTGCGAGAGGAAGGCTATCTCGTCGACGCGGCGGCGTCTGGCGACGAGGGGTTCCCGATGGCCGAAGCATCGGCCTACGATTGCATCGTGCTGGACCGCATGCTGCCGGGGCTTGATGGGCTCACCTTCGTTCGGGAACTGCGGCGCAAGGGTCTGCAGTCGCCGGTGCTGATGCTCACGGCGCGCGGTGAGCCAAGTGAACGGGTACGTGGGCTCGAGTCCGGCGCCGACGACTATCTCCCGAAGCCGTTCGATCTGGCCGAGCTGCTGGCGCGTATCCAGGCGCTCATTCGTCGGGCGCGAATGGCGCCCACGGAACAGCTGCTGACCGTCGGTCCCATCGGCATCGACCGTGTGAAGCGTCGCGTCACGGTGGAAGGACGCGTCGTGGAGCTGACGCCGCGCGAGTACGAGCTGCTGGTGTTCATGGCGGAGCATCGCGGGCGAACGCTTTCGCGATCGCGCATCGCCGAATCGGTGTGGCACTACCAGTTCGACAGTGAAACGAATGTGGTCGATGTCTACGTCAACTATCTGCGGAAAAAACTCGGCGTCCTCGCCGATGGTACGGAGATCGTCACGGTGCGCGGTGTTGGATATCGACTCGAGGAAGCCTGATGGAGCGCAGTCTCCCGCACGTCCTCACACAGCACACCGGTCGCGTTCTGTGGCGCTCGCTGGGCGGGTTTGCCCTGATCATGATTGCGGCCGTGGCGGCGGTATCATGGTGGTCCCTCCATCAGACGCTTGAACGTACCGCCGATGTCGTGGAGTCGTTGGTCGGCCTGTATGCCGACCCCACCGGCGAGCCGACCACGGTGGCGCCGGCCATGTTGGTGGATCAACTGGCTGGAGTCGGTGCGCGGTTTTTCATCACCCGACGCATGACGGATGGCAACCGACAGCGTCGCGCGTACTTCCTGACACCGCAGCTGCCGGCCAGGGAGATCGAAGGGGTCTCTCCCGATGCCGGCAACGAAGAGATCGCGAAGGCGCTGCGCGCCGCACTTGCCGGTCGCCAACTGAACTTCGCCATTCTGCACCGCGCGCGCGGCCCGTTTGACATCTTCGTGGCGCTGGATCGCACACCCTATCTCTTTGCCGTCGGCGGCGTGTTTCTCGCAGCGGTGATCTTGCTGCCGATCGGTGTCGTCGTAGCGGGGCGTGCGACTCGTCAGATCGTGCAGGACAGCCTGGCACCGGTGGAACAGCTCCGACAGGAAATCGCGTCAATCACGCCGGCAGCACTCAACGACCGCGTCACGACCCCAACGGGGTGGCGCGAGACCACAGAGATCGCCGACACGGTGAATGGATTGATCGATCAAATCGATCGGTCTCACCGCGCGCTGGCGGCGTTTACCGCCGATGCGAGCCATGAGTTGCGCACGCCACTCACGTTCGTGCGCGCGCAGGCGCAATGGCTGCTCGATCGTCCCCGTTCGTCGCAGGACATGCGTGATGCCGTTGCGCTGATGTCGGACGAAACAGAACGCATGCATCGGCTTGTTGAACAGCTGCTATTGCTTGCCCGCGGGGACAACCATGGCCTCGAAACGCCGCTGGCCCGCGTCGATGTGGCCGCCATTGTGCACGAGGTAGCCGAGGTCACCACCAGCCTGGTGGCGCAACGCCCGATTGCCGTGGTGACCGACATCGTCGAATCGCTGCACGTACGTGGTGACGCTGGCCAGCTACGACAGATCCTGCTGAATCTGGCTTCCAACGCCGCCCGCTACACCGATACGGGCACGATTACCTTGCGCGGCCGTCACGCGACGTCGGGCATTGAGTTGGATGTGGTGGACTCCGGCATTGGCATATCGGCGGCGCATGTCCCGCATCTCTTCGAGCGCTTTTATCGAGCGGAGTCGTCGCGGAGTCGGGCGTCCGGTGGTGCCGGCCTCGGGCTCGCGATCGTGCGCATGCTGGTAGACCACCATGGCGGTGAAATAACCGTGTCCAGTGAAGCCGGTATCGGCAGTTGTTTCACGGTTCGGTTGCCCGCCGTGTCGGCGTGATCTGAGAGGGAGTTGCCGACCGAAGGTGCAAGTGTGATCCGATGGGCACACGTTTATCATGGTGTCCCGGCTTCCTCTCCTTGAGCCGCCGGTAAACGGTGGTGCCAAACAGCTCTGTGCGGCGCGTCGTCGCCTCACGTTTCGGCGAGTGACCTCATGCGCTTTCCCATTGCTCTGTTACTGTCGTGTGCAATTGCCCAGCGGCCCTTCCAGCCCAAGCGAGATACGACGCACCGAAGGCCCGCGTTGAGGTAATGGGGCTTAAACGGTGGACGCTGCCCATGTTACGCGATTCCATCCGCCACTACGTGCCAGGCCAGGATCTACACGACGCAGCCTGTATGGTCACGCTGCGCGAGAAGCTTGGCTTCGCCGATGCGTTGGTCACGACGTACGAAGGGTTGAATGGACCGGGAAGTGAGTTTCTCCTGATCAAACTCGTGGAGCCACAGGATCGTGAGCGGGTACGATGGAACGCCGTGCCGCTCGACAGCTTCCAGTCACTACGTCCCGATTATGCGCCATTCATCGTGCCAATCACCGATAGCTCTGGCGGGGTTTGGATCGGGCGCTTCATGAACTGGCTCCAGCACGGCGACAGCGCGACGCGCGTACTGGTCGCTAGTACTACGACCGCTTAGAGAGTGGCTTTTATAACCGAACTTCCGGCGCGCGTCGTGGCGGGTGAAGCGCCACGTAGTCGTGGTGCGGAGGCAGTACGAGAGGCTCTGGGCTTGACGCGTGAGGCCGTGGGTTTTGGGTTCTGGGTGATTCCGCTCGCGATTCGGCGAGATCACAACAGCATGACCACAAATTCACGCGGAAAACGACACGGATAAGC
>JANLVM010000049.1:0-4762 GCA_031364015.1 Gemmatimonadaceae bacterium | reverse complement strand
CTGCTACCCGGATGACGTTCCACTCCCTCCTGCCCTCCTCAATGCAGCAATGGACCGCGTACAACAGTGCCCCCGTCGGTGCATTCCCGCGCACGAGCACCAGGTTGGGTGCCCGCCAGATGCCGCGCGCCATCTTCCACTCCGTGATTCGCACCAGCTCGTCATGTGTGATGTGCGCTACTGGCCGCTCGGCGATGTCAGACGGGAGCACGTGCTGATACCAGTGGTCGAGTGCCGCCAGGGCCACCGGTTTCTGACACGCAATGGTGGCGTCGTACCGCTGCAGAGCGAGCTGCCACTGTTCGACGTCGGGCGATCCCCACACATCACCGACGGCCCTCACCATCCTGGAACTCGCCGACGAACCCGATCTCGGGTTCGAGGTGCTGCCCGAATCGTTCCAGCACGGCTTGCTGCACATGCGCGATCAGTGCGCGCACATCGGCGGCGGTCGCCTGACCGAGATTCACCATGATGTTCGCATGGATATGCGAGATTTGCGCATCACCGAGGCGAAAGCCCTTGAGTCCGCATTGGTCGATGAGCCGACCCGCGCCAACGCCCTCGATCTTCTTGAAGATGGAGCCGGCACTCGGATGAATGGCCAGCCACGGATGCCGTGAGCCACGCCACGACAAGTTCTCCTGCAGAATGCGATGGAGATCAGCCGGATCGCCCGGTGTCAGTTGAAATTGCGCAGACAGCACGACGTCGCGGCGATGATGAAAGATTGAGTCGTCGTATCCAAACTGTACGTAGTCCGGGCCGACCTCGCACCGTGTCTCATCTTCGCGAAGGATCTCACACGACACGAAAGGTTCGGCAATAAACATGGTGCGCGCCCGCTCGGGCGCCGGCGAGAGGAAATGCAAATTCTGCCACAGCGCCCCCCCGATCGTGCTGGGAATGCCGATGTAGTGCTCAAGCCCAGACCATCCGTGGCGGACCGACTCCAGCACCATGTCCTGCACAATCGCACCGCTTTCTGACCAGAGCACGCCATCAGTGCCGATGGAGTGCGCCGCGGCGCGATTGCGAATGACGAGTCCGCGAACGCCGCGATCACCGACGAGAATGTTTGCGCCGAGGCCGAGCACGAACCACGGGATTTCGCGCGCGCGCGCCAGGGTGACGGCGGCGGCGAGGTCATCGGCCGAGGTGGCTTCGTAGAATACGTCGGCCGGTCCGCCGATGCGGAAGGTGGTGTAGGGCGCGAGTGTCTCGCGAGTATACAGGCGGCTCTCATCGAGCCCGCCGCCTAAGGCGTCAGCAATCTGTTCCGGCGTCATACGGGAAAGATCCGCTGGGGACGCCGAAATCACCACTCCATCCAATTGGCGTTGACGTCCCGCGTGGCGACAGCGTGGACGCACGGGTGTGGGATTTCGTGTCCACGCGGGGTGCCAGAGGGCGGAGGGGTACCTCGAAAAACCAGTTTACAAAACTGATATTTCAAGGTATTTTATAGCTATGATTACGATCAAACGTCGTGACCATCTGGCAACGGTGCAACGACTGCTGCGACAGACGCCGGTGGTGGCACTCCTGGGAGCCCGTCAGGTGGGGAAGACCACGCTGGCGCGCGAACTGGCCAGACACTCCGCGAAGCCCGTCACGTTCCTTGATCTTGAGGACCCGCGTGATCTGGCGCTGCTCGATGATCCCATGCTCACACTCGGCGCGCTGCGGGGGCTGGTGGTGCTCGATGAGATTCAGCAGCGGCCGGAGTTGTTTCCGGTGCTGCGCGTGCTGGCCGATCGGCGGCCGCTGTCGGCGCGATTTCTGGTGCTGGGCAGCGCGGCGCCGACGCTTTTGCAGCAAGGCAGTGAGTCACTGGCCGGGCGTATTGCATTTCATGAGCTGCCGGCGCTGTCGCTCGATGAAGTCGGTCGCCAGCATCTGGATCGGCGATGGCGGCGTGGCGGGTTTCCCCGGGCCTTTCTGGCGAAAACCGAACAGGCCAGCGTCGACTGGCGGCGCGACTTCGTGCGCACGTATCTCGAGCGCGATCTGTCGGCGCTCGGGGTTCGACTGCCGGGCGCAACCATGCAGCGATTCTGGTCCATGCTTGCCCACCTCCACGGACAGACACTCAATTCGTCGGAACTCGCGCGCGCATTTGGCATCGCCGACTCCACCGTTCGGCACTATGTCGATCTGCTGTCTGGCACTTTCGTCGTTCGCCTCCTGCGGCCATTCCACGCCAACATCGCCAAGCGTCAGGTGCGTTCACCCAAGGTGTACATCAGCGACACCGGACTGCTGCACCAACTGCTGGAGATCGATAGTCAGCGCGCACTGGAGCGACACCCGAAGGTTGGTGCGTCCTGGGAAGGTTTCCTTTTGGAGACCGTCCTCGCCGGTGGCGGCTTTCGGCCGGAGCAGTGCTACTTCTGGGCAACGCACGCCGGCGCGGAACTCGATCTGGTGGTTATCGATGGCGCGCGACGACGTGGATTCGAGTTCAAACGTGCGTCGGCACCCGTACTGACCCCGTCCATGCGGCATGCGATGGACGATCTGGAACTCGACCGGCTCGACGTGGTTCATGCCGGGAGTCGGAGCTATTCGCTGGCCACGGACATACGCGCGGTGGCCATCGACGACCTGTGGGACGCGCTATAGAACGTGCACAAGGTCGGCTCGCGTAGCTACGGCCACGGATGTCGGCGAATGCGCTGGATGTCGTCGTCATCTTTGAATGCGACATAGATCGAGCGCGGACCGAAGCCGATAACATCCTCGCGTGCCCCGAGCGCGATTTCACCGTCGATGTCGCCGCGTCGGTTGACGACGAGATAGCGAACGGCGGGATCGGCCTCGCTCGTGCTACGGCGTATGATCAGCCGTCCGTCTGGAGTTGCCCGCAAGACAATAGAAACTGCCATCACCGGAATCGACGACGGCAGTGACGGTAAGCGCTGCTCGGGCATACCCATCTTTCGAAACTCCTCGCGAGACTGAGCGCGACGTGTTTCGATAGCCTGCCGCTCGCGGTCATCCACAGGAATTGGCTTGAGCCGAAAGGGTGCGCCATGAGTCCAACGTCTCTCCCGCGAACGCCAATCGACGCGCAACGGCTCAAGGCGCACCACGGCGATCCAGCCGTCAGCAAAGAGATGCGCGATCTCCTCCTGTGCGTTCGGTTCACTCGGCGAAACCATGCGTCCACGAGCCTTGCCGTCCGCTCCTGCAATCTGCTCCGCGCGGCGAGGTCGCTGCCGCACGCGGGTGACCGTGTCCAACGCGCCGTTCGAGCGATCAATCAGGACCAACGCTGAGGAATCTGCTCGCGTGAACACCAGCCTGGTCGCGTCAGCGGGATTCTCCTTGCGACCGAGCAGATGTCCGAATCGATCTGCTCCCCATACTGATCCCAGGGAGATGCTCGTCGTCGGATGATCGAGAGGAACCAGTCCGACGATGCGCGCCCCATCGAACAGCAATAGTCGCCTATTGCCAAAATCCCCCATGATTGACGAATCGCCGAACAGCGCCTGCACAAAGCCGACATTGAGCCACTCGCCAGGCCCTGTACCTTTGCGCCCGAGAATCGACGCATTGTTGTCGCGAAAATCCGCCAGATACAACTGTTGATCGCGTCCGTCGGTGACAATCACTCGCCCGTCGGCGATCTCGCGCATTGAGGTGATGCCGACAAAGTCCGCATTCAACGTGGCATTGGCCGGCTTGAGCGGCATTTGTCGCACGGGCTGCGCGGGCAGCGCTCGCGCGCACACCGTCAGCAATATGAACCACGCAAGAGGTTGGAAGCTCGCGCGCATTCGACCTCCATTCCTCGTGAACGAGTGAGTGACTTACCCCGCGCCTGCCTTCCTGGCGCTGAGTGCCTCGGCGATGGTGGCTTCCGCCAAATTATCCTGGCGCAGGGAAAAGAATCGACGTGGGTCGGCTATGGTATTGGCAACGCGCGCAGCGGCTGCATGGTGAAGAACTGCCGCAGCTTCGCGTTCACCGACGCCGCCTGCTCGATGTGCGGCAGATGTCCCGCCGAATCGACCGGGAAGAAGTCGACCAACGGAATGCTTGTTCGGACTACAGCGGACAGCGCGAGGGGCACCGTCTGATCTTGCTTACCCCACACCAGCAGCACCGGTACGCCGGTCTTTGCGACTTCGGTATACAGCGTGTCGAAGTTGGTGCGACTCATGGTGCGCACACTACGCAGCAGTGATCGACCAAAGCCGTCGAAACGCATCTGCGGGCGGTACTGGTCGGCCCACGTGGGGAAGTGTTCGGGGTGCAGGAAATCCGACGCTTGACCCTCCGCCTTGCCGGGGATCTGCGTCACTTGCCAGATCCATGGCCCGATTAACGGAACGGAGAGAAATCCGGGGACCGACGGTGTTGAACTGGCCGGACCAACGAGGGTGAGTGAGCGCACACGCCTGGCGTGACCAGCGACGTAATGCGCTGTCACGAAGCCACCGAACGAAAGTCCGACCAGGTTGATTGGCTGCGTCACATGCAGGGAGTCGAGCAACTCGTCAAGCTGGGCATCGTACATCGGGCCGTCATACGCGGCGTCTGGGCGGTCGGACCATCCACGTCCAAACAGGTCGTACCGAATAGTGCGATAGCCGGCGGCGCTAAGCGCCGAGAACGTGGAGTCCCAGATGTAGGAGGGCACGGAAAATCCGTGCACCAGCACCACCACGCGTCCGGTATCCGGCCCGGCTACCTCGAAGTGCGTTGTGCCACCCGACAAGGCCACGAATCGCCCGGGCGCGCTGGCGCGGGC
>JANLVM010000047.1:0-2981 GCA_031364015.1 Gemmatimonadaceae bacterium | reverse complement strand
GGGTCGCGTCATCGTCGTAAGATTCCAGATCGCCAATTGCCGGCAGAGCGTCGCCCCAGCGTCCTATGACGATGGGCGCGATACGAGGCAGTCACGCGGCGATCGTCCCGCCCACAGTCCTCGAGGTACCTTGGCCGGGATGCGTACTTTCTCAGACAATGCCCGACTCTCTCGGCCTTAAAGTCTTCACCTCCGCCCTGCTCACGCCGCTCCGCGACCACTTCGTGCAGCGGCTGCGCGACGATCCCCTCCCGCCCCGCGAGCCGGAGACGATCGTCGTGCAGAGCCAAGGTATGCGCCGTTTTCGTCGACGAGCACACGTTCGGGGATCTCCGGAGCTTCCGCGAGATTCCCAAGCAGGTGCTTTATCGCTGCGAGTGGGGCCATTACGACGACAGCCTCAAGGTGGAGAACCTGCCCACGGCACCGCAGCAACGGATAAGCGCGGCCAGATGGACCTCATTTAACGGCAAAATCCATGAGCAACGAGATCACCCCGTTCGAGCGCATTCGTCGAGAGAGCCTGGCGGGCAACGAATTCTGGTCCAGCCGGGATTTTTCCCAGGTGCTGGGCTACGCCGACTACCGGAATTTCGATGCCGTTGTCGAGAAGGCGCGTACCGCCTGCTTCAACAGCGGCCAGCGGGTGGACGACCATTTCGTTGAGATCACCGACATGGTCGGGATTGGCAGCGGTGCCCAGCGGCCCGTGAAGACGGTGATGATGTCGCGCTACGCCTGCTACCTCGTCATCCAGAATGCCGATCCAGTCAAAGAAATCGTAGGCGCTCGGGCAGACGTATTTTGCCGTTAAGGACTATGCAATCTTCCAGAATCACGGGTACGCCGGGCTTTACGGCGGGCTGGTTGCGCAGGATATCCATGCTCGCAAGGGTCTGAAGAAAGGACAGCAGATCCTCGATCACATGGGCAGCACGGAGTTGGCTGCCAATCTGTTCCGCGCCACCCAGGCGGAAGATAAGCTCCGGCGCGAAAAGATCGTCGGCAAAGGCAGAGCCAATCTGGCGCACCACGAGGTCGGGGCGAAGGTGCGGCAAACCATCAAGGAGCTGGGCGGGACCATGCCGGAGCATCTGCCTGTGGCAGAGAGCGTCAAGCGTCTCGAGTCCAGAACCAAAACACCGGCATTGAAGAAGGGGAAAAAGGCGTGAAGCAAACGGCTTGGCCGCGCAGTTTGCGATTCAGTGAAATCGGCCCGCACGTGACGCCGCGCCTCAGCGAGCCGATACGCTGGTCGATAGGCGCCCGTCTCGCAGGCATCCATCAACGTCCGCGCATCGCGCGTGTCCGTCTTCGAGCGCCGGGACCGATTGGCATACATCGGCACGTAGTTCGGGTCGGCGACGATCACCTCGTGGCCGAGTGACTCCAAGTGGCGGGCCACCCACTCGCTCTCCGTACTCGCCCCGAGCAGAATGCGTGCCACCACGTTACCGTGGAGGCCCAGCCGCCGCTTCATACCAACTACCCCGCCCGAGGACGGCCCAGAGGAGCTGTCCAATCTCCCTGCGCGTTGCAGATCGTTCTTCAGTCGACCCCTGGCTCACGGTTCGGATCGATTTGTGGGAGCCGCTCTGGTTGCCATGACCCAGCACCGACTGCACGTTAAGACCGCAGCATGCTTCCGGGCCCGCAAATACTGGCGACCGGCGGCAGAATCGTCCACAACCTGAGGCGACGAAAATGCCACACGGCGACGAGCAGACAGCCGTCTGGAGCCCCTTCTCCAGGGGCCAGGCCGCGCAGCACGCATTCGTGAACGCGCGCATCAAAAGCATCAATCAGAATGCGATCACGAAACTCTTCGTGCCCACCTGTGAAGCATTGCGGGGTGCCGAACCAACATTGCGGAAGGCGAGCAAGGCCAAGCTGCAGGAGGCCTTCGAGCACATGACCGGCCGCCTGCAGAGTGCTGCCCTCACGATCAACCTCGACGCGTGGAAGTGGTTTGCGCGTCCCAACAACTATGACACGTATACGCAGATGTACGAGCGGGCGGTCGGCGCGGACGGCGTCATGCGAATCGGAAACAGCGACCAGAAGAACCCGGCAGGGTTGCGCGCCGCTGCTGATGACAAGGCCACGTTTCCCAAGAGCATGGTGGATAGCAATTTCGCCTTCACCGGTTTGAACAGCGTCGCGACCAACTACTCGATCAAAGGCGCGGCGTCGGCGGCCCCGGTCCGGGGACTGAAGGCGAAGGCACGCGGCGTCAACGATGCCGTGTTGAGAATGGCCACAGGGTCGCTGGCAAGTGCCGGCGCGGACCTGACGGCAACCAACGTGCAATTCGATCCGAAGACCAAGCAGATCTTCGCGGCGTTGAACTACGGGCGTCGGCCGCATGGATCGTGTACCGACTACGGGCACAGCTATCTCGTGCTGGCGGACAAGTTCAAACGGGACGCGCTGTATTTCGCCGGTGATACGTTTGGCGTGATCGAAGGCAAGAGCGTCAGCGCGGATGACCAGCTCAGCTACGATCTACTCGGCGCGGCCTTCCTCAAGGCGAATCCGCTGCTTCGTACAGCTCTGTTAGCCAGCTGCCTGCGCGACGGACAACTGATGGACACAGGAAACAAAGACCTGCTGTTCGAAGCGCACTTGTTCGACAAGCTGACGTTTTCCGGCGGATGCTCGACGCTGTTCGTCTCCGGGAAAGATCCCAAGCGTTTCGCCGATGACACGAAGGAGGCCCTGACCGGGCCCGAGTATCAGACGTTGCAAGCCAACGCGCGCCAGTTTGCGCAGAAACACGGGTTGAAGCTGATCTTCATCGATTGAAAGCAGGGTCGCGTTTCATCTGGCGGTATATCTGATTGGATATATATCCCCGCAATGAACCCGATTCCTGACTCAGCAGCAGCTGGCGACCGCGGCGGGCACGTCGCAGTCCACGGTGGCGGCGTGCCACCCACTCGCTCTCTGTGCTCGCCTCGAGCAGAATGCGCGCGCGGTCG
>JANLVM010000045.1:0-3886 GCA_031364015.1 Gemmatimonadaceae bacterium | reverse complement strand
AAAAACGCGTCCTCGCGAAGCACGCCGAAGGCGCGTGAGGCTTCACGCTTGAAGTCAGACAAGAGGTCCACTTTCATGTGGTACTTGCTGCGAAACTCCTTGAGGGAAGGCACTGCATCTACACTAATTGGAAGGACTTCCACCCCTTCAACACCAAAGATGTCGAAGTCCTCGCTGAACCCGCACAGCTCGGCGGTGCAGACACTGGTGAAGGCCAATGGGAAGAACGCGACGAGCACGTTTTTCCGTCCACGGAAGCTGGACAGCGTCACATTCGTTCCAGCGGTCGACCACAAGCTGAAATCTGGGGCGGGCTCTCCGGCCTGCGGTGGCAGCGGTGCGGTCGTCGTCATGTCGGTCAGTTCTGAATGGTTTGGGAACGACGCAGGTGCAAGCCCAAGCGTGGTCTCGGCACCTTGGAATGCGCCGAGGCCGACCGAAACGCACCACGCCCCGCACGGGGTGAACCGATGCGAGGCGCGGCTACTGACGGTTTTATGGAGCGTGTCGGGATCGAACCGACGACCCCCGCCTTGCAAAGGCGGTGCTCTCCCAGCTGAGCTAACGCCCCGTTCTGCGGCACGACCGGAGCCGTCGTGCCGATCCCATACAATCTACTCGTGCGCCGGCAACGGCTCCATGGTCCGGGCGTCCACTGGCACCTGCACTTCATCACGGAACGGAGACGTCATCATGAACACCCGCACCACCGGGAACGCGTCCATGAAAGCCGCATAGCACAGACCCCACGTGCCCAGAAAACCGAGGGTCAATCCGATTTCCCACAGCCCCAAGGGCAGGCTGGCGGCCTCACCGTAGATCGACGGATAGACCTCGATGTACCGGTGCAGATAACCGCCAATCAGGCTACACACTGCGAAGATCACGAACGTCGGCAAATACACCTTCGCCGCTTTCGAGATCAGTCCAAAGAACGGCAGGACGAATACAAAAATCGGGATAAGCGCCGTCACCGGCTTCCAGACGCCCATCAAGCGCAGCCGATAGAAAAACGTTTCCTCGGGCATGTTGCCGAACCAGATCACCAAGTACTGGCTGAAGCTGATGTAGCCAAAGAAGGCCGTAAACGCGAAGCCCAGCTTTCCCAAGTCCCAGAAATGATCGGTGGTGATGAGGTCGGTCATGCCAAGGTGCTTCCGCCACCACATGGCGAGCAGCGCGACGACCATGATCATGTTCACCCAGCCGCCCATGAACACAATCCACGCGTACATGGTCTGCTGAAAGTGCAGCGACAGCGTCATGGAGTAGTCCCACGCCATGACGCACCAACCGAACACGAAGGTGATACACACCGCGACCGCCAGCTTGCCCTGCAGCGAATGCTGCGAGTGCAACTCGCGACGCTCGTCACCGAAACCCGCGCGCATTTTCGCCCGCAGCCCAGCCGCCCACTTGGCGCCGTACTCCGGAAGGATCGCCACGTCGAGTCGCACGGAGTTCCACACGAACCACAGCTGCAGGACCGTGATCAGACCGAAAATCAGGATGCCGCGCGCCAGAAAGAAGCCGGGCGCCAGGTACGTCGCCTTTTCCTGCACCGTGATCGCTTCGCGTGCGGCCCACGTGAAGATGTGCTCGCGTCCGAAGAGCAGAATCACCAGCAGGATCACAAACGCCACCGGCACAAAGGCGACAAAGCCTTCAGCGAAACGCACGAGAGGACGAGACCAGCGCCCGGTGACGATGCGCTGAACGGCGGCGAACGCCGTACCGGCCGTGCTGATCACGGTGAAAAAGAGCCAGTTGAAATGCAGTGCGTGCCACGCGCGCTCTTGCCCGGTGAACACGCCGCCCAGGAAGGTGGCCAGCCCGACCACCGCCAGCACCAGAAAGAGCGTCTTGAGACCCTTGGGGAACGGCTTATTGGCCAGGCGCCGCGCGAATTCCTCACGCGTCGGGTAGTGATAGTGCTGACTCACTCGTGCTTCTCCGTGCTCGTCGCACCGTCAGGGGACTTTTTTGCGGAGCCCTTGTACGTGGCCGAGTTGATGTTCAGCGACCCGCGCGTGGGAACCACCGTGGGGTGCGCAAATTTTGACGGGACCGTGGGCGCCGTTTGCGATGGGCCCGGCACCGTCGTGCCGTTCTGTCCAGGCATTCCAGCCAACGTGGTATCGGCGGTGCCGGCTTGAAGTGCCTGCACGTAGTTGGCAACATCCCAGCGATCGGCTTCTTCGATGCGATTGTAGTTGGGCATCACGCCACGGCCGTTGCGGATGATGCCGTACATGTATCCGACGGTGCGGGTTTTGGCGAGGTCGGTGAGCAGACTGGGGGCGAAGGCGTAACCCGCATTCACGCGTTTGAGTCCACCGTTGGCGTCACCCGCGTTTCCATGACAGACGGCACAGTTGATCTGATACTCCAACTTGCCGTTGGCCAGCGAACGCGCATCGGCGGCCAGAGGACTGGGAATCGCCGCGAACGAATCAGTGGTCGCCGGCATCGCGGAATACGAAATACCGTACGCGGCACCCGACGTCCCTTGTATGGGCACACTGTACTTCGGCTGCCCGCGCGGCGGGGTGGTGGTGTCGTTGATGTTTTGCGACACCGGCTCCCACGGCTCAATCGCGGGCTGTCGTTTGAAATCGGTAAACCAGCTGCACGCGCCAAACGCCAGCGGCAGTACGATCACCGTAGCAGCGCGCCAAGCCCGCACGACGCCCGCGTAGCGCGAGACTGTAGTTTCAGTCTTCACGTCGAACCTCCACCGCGCCGTGGTGGCGCAAAAGCGCCTCGGCCTGTCCGGCCTTGGCCGTGTCGCAGGCAATAAACACGCCGAATTCGCCCGCCGAGAATCGCGGGTCATATCCGGTGGTGGTGGTCAGCCGCGGAATACGCGAGTGGATGAACATGCCAGCGACGGTGGACAACGCGCCGACCAGCACCATCACCTCGAATCCGATGATGGTGTACGGGATCCACGAAGCGATGGCCTTGCCGCCAGTCACCAGCGGCCAGTACTCCGACGACCAGATCGCGATCCAGTAGCCGAAGCTGACACCCAGCAATCCGCCGATGAGCGTGTAGCGACGCACCACACTGTTGGGCGCATCGATCGCGTGGTCAATCTCGTGACGGATAGTCGGTGAGTACACGGTGACATCGCCGATCCGCTTTTGCTTCAGATCTTCGATCGCCGCCACCGTCGTATCGAGCTCGCGAAAGGCTCCAAGGACGCCCTGCATCAGTCGTGCTCCCCGGGAGTAGCGCTCCCGAATGGGTCAGGATGGCCGGCCGTGTCAATCCCGTGCGAATGCGCGAACTTGTTGCGCGGCACGATAATCTCCTTGAGTTCGGCAATCGCCATGATGGGCAATTGCTTCACGAACAGCAGGAACCACATGAAGAACCACCCGAACGACCCCACGAGAATCGACATATCGATCCAGCTGGGCTGGTAACTTCCCCACTGCCACGGTTCGAACTCGTGCGACAGCGACGGGACAACAATGACGAACCGTTCGAACCACATGCCCAGATTGATGAACAGGCTGAGCACAAAGAGCCACGTGGGATTCCGACGGAGCTTCTGTGACCACAGCGACATCGGGAGCACCATGTTGCACAGCAACATGATCCAGGCCGCCCACCACCACTGTCCAAACACGCGGTTCCAGAAGAACTCCTGCTCGGCTCGCACGCCGCTGTACCACGCGACGAAGAACTCAATCATGTAGGCGCATCCGACGACCATCGATGTGAACAGCACGACTTTGGCCGTCGCATCGAGATGGTTGAGCGTGATGTAGTGTTCGAGCTTGAACCACTTGCGCATCGGAATCGCGATCGTCCACACCATCGCGAAGCCGGAGAAGATGGCGCCCGCCACGAAATACGGGGGGAAGATCGAGGCGTG
>JANLVM010000025.1:0-1829 GCA_031364015.1 Gemmatimonadaceae bacterium | reverse complement strand
CATGGTGTGACGGGTTGTCGCCTCGCCCATTAAACTGCGCGTACAACGGCAGGTCTGCGCCACCACCAACGGTTGCGCTTTCGTCTTTTCTCACCACGGTATAATCACGCTTGAACTTGGGCGTGCCCCAGATGTCCCCGGGCGGCATGACGTGAAACTCCTGGAAGTATCGATCCAGCGTCGCCTGGAACTGCTGCGCGTACACGTCGGTCTGTTCCTCAGAGGGCATGAGCTCGGGGTGGTGGTCGAAGTCCCGGCCCAGCACATCGCGGCAAAACTCGCGATAGGCGCGCGTGAAGAGCAGATGTTCGTGCCACACCGTGTCAATCACTTTGGACGGCGTGACGATGAGATCGCTGCTGATCCCGAGGAAAACAAACTTCCGATACTCGCCGATCGCCCGCAACGCGAAGCGGGGGTGCCAGTGGTGCTTTTGGGCAATTTTGTTCGCAAACGCCTGCGTCGACGCATCCGCGCCGCCAAACGCTTCGGTGACGCGATTCCACAGATGCGTCGGAACGATGTCCGCAAAATGGTAGTCGCGCAGGCGAAGCCAGAGGTCTTTTTTCATGGCTGCCGACGCCCGGTGAACTCCAACGTGTCGTTCTCGCCGCGTAATTCGAAGGTAGGAGGCATTCCCTTCACCAGTGTGAACGTGATCATCATGGTGCGTCAACGATGTGGATGCGCTGCTACCGCGAAACCCAGCGCGTCGCGCGCGCCAGTCAACACGGGCGCGGCGGTGGCAAAGAGTGACAGGATAGCGGCGCGGCGAGTGAGCATGGCGGATGCGTGTCGTGGCGAGATGCGGGCGCAATGGCGACCGATAAAATGTGCAGGTGCCCGCGCGTGGTCGCTAGACCTCACGTAGTGAGTCAGGAGATTTGAGTGATGCGATTTGAGCTCGCGAATCTCTGACCGGCCCGCGTCCGTATGATTTCCCATGACACTGCTGCTCAACATCCTCTGGTTCATCGTCGGCGGTGGCCTGTTCGCCGGACTCGCGTGGGTATTTGTCGGGTTCGTGCTCGCCATCACGATCGTTGGCATCCCGTTTGCCTTCGCCGCGTTCCGCATTGCCGGCTTTGCGGCGTGGCCGTTCGGACGCACCCTCGTGGATGCGCGCACGTTTGGCGAAGAGCACATCGTTGGGACGGGTTTCGCGAATATCCTGTGGATTATTTTCGCGGGCGTCTGGCTGTGGATCTCACACGCGCTCGCTGGCATAGCCTACTGCGTGACAATCATTGGTATTCCGTTTGGTTTCGCGCACTTCAGATTGGCTGCAGTGTCGTTTGCACCGTTGGGGAAGCGTGTTGTAGACGTGGACTGAAGCGCCTGCTAGCGCCGTAGGCGATCCACGAACTGCCGCGCGGCAACCGTGATCAACGCGACCAGTGAGCTCTTCCTGGGGGCGGTTCCCGTCGACGCGACGACATCACCATGCGTTGTGTCAACCAAACCTCCAGCACCGCGTCGCATCGCGTCGAGATATTCACCTGATTGCCCGAGCCATCCATATCGTACACAAACACGCCAGGCACTTCCGCGAAAATCTGACGTCCTGACTTCTCCGACAAGTTTGCGGACATACCCGCGACGTTCACCACTTCACTCTTGGCGCCAGTGGTCAGCATCCCGGCGGTGATGCGCGACGCGGCACGAACGGTGCCTGGTATGGCCGGTGCCTGCACGCGCACGGGAATCAGTCGCTGACTCGCCGTATCCGATCTCACGCGCCGAACACTGTCGGCCCCGCCCTGCGCCGACAGATTCGCGGTCGTCGAAAGGCAGAACACCACCATGACTCCGAGGCCCCGAACAATGCG
>JANLVM010000018.1:0-2291 GCA_031364015.1 Gemmatimonadaceae bacterium | reverse complement strand
CCAAATCTGCGACCTCGCCGTCGACGAAGCATGGGTCCGCACGCTCGATAGGACGCTCTACGAGCTCTCATGCAGGCGGTTTGGGCTTCAAGTTGCCGGGCATTCGGATTTTGAACTGCACGGATCTGAACTGTTTGGCGGCAAAGGGTTCGCGGAGGGGATGAGTCCGTCGGACCGTATCGCCTGCTATGAAGAGATCGTCCAGGCGATCGGCGCCAATCACGCGCGAATACTTGTTCGCGGCATCAACAAGCCACTGCATGCACAACGAGCGGTGCAGCACGGATACGTGGCGGAACATCCCTACACGTTGGCGTTCCAGTATCTCATCGAGCAGATGGACGAGTGGCTGGAGCATCTGGAGCGAACCGGGACACCACAACTGGGGCTCGTCATAGCCGATCAACAACAGGAGGTCGATCGACGGATGGTGCATCAGTTCAACCGGTGGACACAATCGGGAACGTCACGAGGGTACAGGTCGCGTTCGATTGAACGGTTGATCCATACGATTCACTACGTTCGTTCGACGGACAGTCGGTTGGTGCAGCTTGCGGATTGCGTCGCCTTCTTGCGGAATCGCGTCCAGAAGGTCGGATTCACTCCGACTCGACCTGCCGATCAAGCGGTCGTGCGTCTTTGGCAATCATGGTGTGCCCCGCACGTAATAAACGACCGCGTTTGGCCATGAAAAGAGGCGCGATCGGGGCGGCTTCAGAAGAAGCCGCTGGGGCTCGCCGTGGCAAACCCGCTCCCGACCGCGCCAACAGTTTTGTAGAATATCTTCTACCTTCGGGTCGTCACGACGTTCCAAAACTTACTTGCAGTTTCGGACACCGTGCCCGATTTGTCAATAGACGATCGCCCTGCGTTCGTCTTTCAACCGCGTGGCGGTGAACTGACCTGGGACCTGTCCGACCGCTACGGGAATCGGTGGAGTTGTTCTCTCAGGATCGATTTGGCTGATGTACGTCGGGAAACCCTTGGAAGGCTTCGCGCGTGTCATCCTGGCTCTCGCAGCTTTGCTAGGGTTATTTGTGTTTGCAAGGCGCGATCAAATACAAGAAATCACCAAGAAGCGCGCGGCCGACCTGCTGCGAAAGGGAGCGACTCCAGAGCAACTCGATCTCCTCGCCGCGCCGTCAGAAGACTGAACTGAAACTGACACGCTACTCGCAGTACCTTCGCCCCTTGTCGTTGTCAGACCGTGGAGCGAGGATTGGTGCGGGCGTCATTGGGACGCTTGAGGCGGGTTGTCGCCCGCGTGTTTCCGATCTCGCCGAGTGCCAATGCCGGCTCGCAAGCCGTCCAAATCGAGTGCTGCTGGTGGGAAGAAGTCGGCGGCGCCTTCGCTGCCGCTTGATGGCGTGAGTAACGCGCCGGCGCGCGCGTACGAGCACGTCGAAGCCGACGCGGCGTTACGTCCCGAGGCGGGCACGCAGGCGCAATTTCGCAAGAAGAAGGCGCCGGCCACCTATCGTTACGATTCGTCGATTGCACCGGAACTGGTGTGGGACGGCGGCAATGCGGCGCTGCGCGATCGCGTGAGCGAACTGTTTGCGGTGGTGGAGCAGGGGCTGTCGGCTGACAGCGCGAGCGATGCGGCGGTGGCGGCTCGCGCGGCGGGGCTTGACGCGGCGCGGGAACTCAAGCGGTTGCAGCAGCCGTTTCTGAATTGGACGGGCAAGGCGGAACGGCTGTCCTTTGACGTGCCCACGCTGCCGATGTTCGTGCACGAGCGCCTGAGCACGCAGGCCATTCTCGAAACGCTGGCTGCACATCGCAAAGACCAGCAGAACGACTTGTTTGATCTGTTCGCCGACCCGAAGCGCAGCGTGGTGGATCAGGTGCTGAAAGCGTACGAGCACCGCGACCGCTGGGTCAATCGCATGATGCTGGGCGATTCACTGGTGTGCATGAATTCGCTGCTGCAGTACGAGGGCATGGGCGGACAGGTGCAGATGATCTACATCGACCCGCCGTACGGCGTGAAGTTCGGGAGCAACTTTCAGCCGTTTGTAAGAAAGCGCGATGTGAAGCACGGGGATGATGCGGATCTCACGCGCGAGCCGGAGATGGTGCAGGCGTATCGCGATACGTGGGAGTTGGGGCTGCATTCGTATCTGACGTATCTTCGGGATCGGCTGCTGTTGGCGCGGGAGCTGTTGACGGTGAGTGGGAGCGTGTTCGTGCAGATCTCGGATGAGAATTTGCACCATGTAAGAGAATTGATGGACGAGGTATTCGGGGCGGAGAACGCGTGCGGATTGATCCAGTTTCGCAAGACATCA
>JANLVM010000961.1:0-2951 GCA_031364015.1 Gemmatimonadaceae bacterium | reverse complement strand
CTCGAGCTGAAGTACCGCGCTGATAGGTTCGGATGTAAGTTCGATCGTCCCCTGAGGAATGAAAACGCGAGATGCGACCACGCGACTGAGCTTCAGACGGCGTGCCGAGCGAGCTGTCAGCCGCTGGACAACTGCGCCTTTCCAATGAGAACGCCGGCGGTTGGGCGCGCAACAACACGGGACCCGCCAGCAGTGCGAGCCAGATGAGCGTTCTTTGATGTCTCATTTCAGCTCCTGTGATCGGAACGTTCGGGGACAAAAGTCGTCGCCCCGGGACCGAACCGTCACGCCCGTGGCACCGATTATCACGTGGGGTGATGCAGCGCACCACGCGAGGATACAAAGAAATACTTCTTTCGTCTGATTGTAGTTACCCGAAAGTAGCAGAAGGATGACCCCTCTCTCCGGTCCCCGCCCCCGTGATCCGAAACACTTCCCGTACCCTTCGCGCGCACGCCCGCCTGTCGCTCGTTGTGTTCGTCGCGACGATGGCCGTGGCCTGCACCGATGCATCGTCCACGATGGCGGTCAGTGACCAGACCACCGCGCAACTCGCTGCGGGCGGACACTCCGCCGCGGTGACCAGTGACTGGATCGTGCTGCTGGACGACAGCACACGTGACGCGCCCGGAAAGTCAAAAAAGATCGTGGAGGGGAAGGGCGGCGTGATGAAGCACACCTACCAGCATGGCGTCAAAGGATTCGCCGCCCGTCTCAACGACGCGGACGCGGACGCGCTTGCGACCGAGGCCGGCATTCGGTTGGTCGAGCGCGATGGAATCGCCCGCATCAGTGAATCGGTATCCGCGACCTCGTGGGGACTCGATCGCATCGATCAACGAGCACTCCCCTTGAACGGCATCTACACGTTCACGAACCGCGGCACGGGTGTCCGCGTGTACATCCTTGATACGGGAATACTCACCTCACATCAGGAATTCGCCGGACGCGCCACGGGCGGATACACGGCCATCGCCGACGGTAACGGGACCAACGACTGCAATGGGCATGGCACGCACGTCGCAGGAACCGTTGGCGGCGGAACAACGGGGGTGGCTCGTGACGTGTCACTGATCGCCGTGCGCGTGCTCGACTGCGGAGGATCGGGCTTGTGGTCGGGCGTGATCGCTGGACTCGACTGGGTCACATCGCAGAAGCAGAACAACCCCAGCGTCCCGATGGCGGCCAACATGAGTCTCGGTGGCGGGATCAGCAGCGCCGTTAATGATGCCGTGGCGCGTGCTGTGACCGCCGGCGTGACCATGGCCGTTGCCGCGGGAAACAGCAGCGCCGACGCGTGCTCCGCATCGCCGGCGAGTACGCCGAGTGCGCTCACCGTTGGCGCGACGGGGTCGAACGATGCGCGCGCGTCGTATTCCAACTACGGGACATGTCTCGACATCTTCGCGCCAGGGAGCGGGATTACCTCATCGTACATTGGCGGCCCGGCGGCGTACGCATCACTGAGCGGCACATCGATGGCGTCGCCACACGTGGCCGGGGTGGCCGCGCTGATTCTCGGTGCGAATACGTCCTACACACCAGCGCAGGTTCGCACAGCCATGCTGGACAGCGCCACCGCGAACATCGTGACATCGGAAGGCAGTGGTTCGCCGAGGGTACTGCTCAATACGGCGTTCGGGTCGGTCGCGACTCCACCGCCGCCACCGCCACCACCGCCAGCGGTCATCACGTTGACCGTCACCAAGCAGAAGAGCGGGCGCTGGAATGGGGCCAATCTGCAGTGGAGTGGCGCGACCACCACGAATGTCGATGTGTACCGGAACGGGAACCGTATTACGTCCACCGCCAACGATGGTCAGTACCTGGACAACAAGCTCGGGAACGGCACCTGGACATATAAGGTGTGCAACAGCGGCAGCACCACGGCGTGTTCACCGTCGGCAAGCATCACGTACTAGACAGGCAGCTGGAGTAACCCCTTCCCCTGGCGCCGCCGCTTCGACGGAAGGCGCTCATCGGCGAGGCACCCGTGCGCGTAGCACCTCGAAGAAGTTCTCCACTGCGACCACATCGTCGAACCGGTCGGACTCGCGATCGCGAATCATCAGGAAGCGAAGCCCGTCCCGCGACACCACATACTGCTGGTGGGTCGCACTTAATGAGTACCGGTTGAGTGGAAACAGCATCCGGCGGGCGCCTGGCACGAATCTGGGGCCCGTCGTGACATCCATGGCCATCTGGGCATTCGTGATGCCCGCTACGCGGTAAAACAGCTCCCTGCCAGAGTGCGCCCATACCGGCTCCTGGCCGCCCTGAGCGGAGATCTGCCATCGACCGTCGGCGGTATTTGGGAACGGGCGCACGTACACTTCGGCCCTGCCGGATTCGGTGGAGACATAAGCGAGCCAGCGGCCGTCCAGCGAGAGCGCTGGCGACGTCTCATCGGCCGCCGTCCCCGCAAGCACGATTGACGAATCCGAGCCGACACGGCGCGCATACAGATCTCGTTCACCAACGTTGGTTCCGGCCCGGTAAATCACCCAAGCGCCATCATGGGAGAGCACCACTTCCTGAACGGGGCGCTTTTCGTCCAGCATTAGGGTTTCTGGCCGGCTTCCATCCGCGAGACGTTGATAGACGTCGCTGCCGTTTCGTTGATCGGAGACGAAGGCCACGGACCGGCCATCCGGACTCCAAGCGGGTCTCGCATTGTTCCGCCCGGTCAGGCTCAGCTTGGCCAGTGGCCCTTGATCGAGTTCCTTGACCCAGATCTGCGACGTCGGTTCGATGGTGCTCACCGCAAGACGTCTTCCGTCGGGCGACAGTGCCGGGTCGCCCATCAGGCCGAACCAGTCGGACGCCACAGGAGTCGCCTTGCCATCGCGCCCTACCCATACCGGTTCCGCCGTTCCGGACGAGGCGACCCTTCCCGCGACGTACCACATCGTTCCGGTGGTGGACAAGGTGAGATCCACGGCCCCACCACC
>JANLVM010000926.1:0-3087 GCA_031364015.1 Gemmatimonadaceae bacterium | reverse complement strand
TCGGCATCTCACTATTCAGCAAATCAATGCGGAACTGCAGCGGGTCCTTGCCGGCCGCCACCGCGAGTTCGTCTATGAAGCCCTGAAAGGCAAATGACATGGCGTTGCTACGCGGTGCACGCAAAGCACCCGTGGGCACGCCGAGTGGCATGACCGACGAATCGTAAGAAAGGTTTGGCACGAACCGCGCCGGGAATTCGGTGGGACCCATGTCCGCGCTGGCGGCGAATTGCTGGCCCTCACCGAAGCTGACGAAGTGATCCTTGAATGCGACCACTTTCCCGTTGGCGTCAACACCACCGGTGAAATAGTGGAAGCCGCCCGGACGATAGAAGTCATGCTGCATGTCGTCTTCGCGCGTCCACAACAGCTTGACCGGCACACCGGCTTCTTTCGAGATCCACGCCGCCTCGACCATGTAGTCGTTGTAGAGACGGCGACCAAAACCGCCGCCGGCGCGAATCAGGTGCACCGTGATCTGGTCGGCCTTGATTCCCAGGGTGCTGGCAACGAGTGCGCGACCGCCTTCGGGCGTTTGCGACGGCGCCCAGAGCTCGCACTTCCCATCTTTGAAATGCGCGGTGCAGTTCTGCGGCTCCAACGGCGCGTGAGCGATGAACGGGTAGACGTACTCGGCTTTCACGACTTTCGCTGCGGTCCCCAGCGCCGCATCGACGTCGCCGTCTTTGCGGAGCGAGCGTTGCGGCGGCAGGATTGAAAGTTCGGCGGCTTTGGCGGCAAAGCCGGCGGTACTCTGCTGCGCGGTGGGGCCTTCATCCCATGTCACGATGAGTGCTTTGCGCGCTTGCTGCGTGCGCCACCAGCTATTCCCCACGATCGCGACGCCACCCAGCAGTCCGGCGAGCGAGGTTCCGCCGTCAACGACGAACGCGTGCGTAATGCCCGGCATCGCCTTGATCGTCTCGAGATTCGCCGTCTTCACTTTGCCCGCGTAGACCGGGCACTTGAGGAACGTCGCGTACTTCATTCCCGGCACTGTGACATCGATGCCGAACATCGGCTTCCCAGTGACGATGTCGTGCAGGTCGTATGTTTTTTGCCGCGTGCCAATGATGCGGAATTGCTTCGGATCTTTCAGCGGCACCGTGGCCAAGTCGGGCGCCGCAACGCTCGCGGCGGCGGTGGCCAGCGAACCGTAGGTGGCCGAACGCTTACTGGCGCGGTGATGCACGACCCCCTTTTCAGTTTCCAATTCGGAGGCAGGAACACTCCACTGCTGCGCCGCTGCGCCCACCAGCATGGCGCGACCCGCCGCACCAACACGCCGCATGGGGAGCCAATTGCTGGGTGTCGCATTGCTTCCACCAGCGACCTGTCCCTGGAACTTCGTGCTATCCAGGTCGCCCTGTTCAATGCGCACGTTGGCCCAATCGACGTCGAGTTCTTCGGCGATCAGCATCGGCAGCATCGTCTTGATGCCCTGTCCGATCTCCGGATTCTTCGCCGTGATGGTGACGATGCCGTCGGGCGTGATGCGCACAAACGCGCTGAGCGTCGGATCGACGAGCGTGGGTATGGTGCCAAATCGTTCGATCGCTTCCAGCGGATCGGCGTAGCTGGCCAACAGCAAGCCACCGCCCGCCAGGGCCGTGACTCGCAGAAAACCACGGCGATTAACGCTGAGCGTGGACTCGGGTCGGGTTGTCATGGTCGGCTCCTCAGCGCTGGTCGGTGGAACCGGGCTTGCCGGCGTTGGCGCCGGAAGCGGGAATCGGCGCGCCGGCCTTGATGTCGGCGGCGCGATGAATGGCTTGCTTAATGCGCAAGTAAGTCGCGCACCGACAGATGTTGGTATTCATCGCGGTGTCGATATCGGCGTCCGTCGGCCTGGGTGTCTTCGACAGCAGAGCGGCCGCCGCCATGATCTGTCCCGCCTGGCAATACCCGCACTGCGGAACGTCGAGCTCTTCCCACGCCTTCTGCACGGCGTGCACACCGTCAGGCGACAGCCCCTCAATGGTGATGACGCTCTTCCCAACCGCCCGTGAAACAGGTGTCGAGCAAGAACGTGTGGCGACGCCGTCTATGTGGACCGTGCAGGCGCCACAGCGCGCGATACCGCAGCCGTACTTTGTGCCTTTGAGATCGAGTTCGTCGCGAAGCGCCCACAGGAGCGGCATATCCGCCGGCACGTCGAGCGAGCGCGTAGCGCCGTTGACTTTAAGACTGATAACCATGAGTCGGGCGGGCAGGGGTGGGATGGACGACCTTCAGGGCCTCGGGCCGAACATTGAATATGCAGACGAGAGGCGGGAGCGGGGAGAGCAGAGACAAGCTCACTTCAGCCACATGATCGTCGCCAGCACGAGCAGTATCCCGGAAACAGCGGCAATGGTTGGCGATCGCGAACGCCAAACCGAAGGCGGAGTCGGAGTCGGCTCGGTGGCAGGCGACGCGGCCACCATCCGCACGCGATCGCTGGCACCCGCCGGGACCTCGCCTGTTTCGTTCCGCGACGTGAGCGTGAGACCGTCAATCACTTTGACAATCTCACTGGCCGACTCCGGACGGTCGACCGGATCTTTTTCGAGGCATCGCATCACCACCTGCACGATCGCCGGGGGCAGTCCGGCGCGTAGGTGTTCCAGGGGTGCCGGAAGTTCGTTCACCTGCGCTATGAGGACATCTCGAAGATTTCGTCCGACGAACGGCGGCGATCCCGTCAACATCTCATATGCGACGCACCCGAACGAATAGAGATCGGCGCGGAGGTCAACCGCGCCGGCGGAAGCGACCTGCTCGGGGGCGCTGTAGGCGGGGGTTCCCAGCGTGGTGCCCGCGCCGGTGAGTCGGCGTCGGCCCGGGCCCCCCTCGGCGATTGCGGTGTCCACCGCCATGGCCACGCCAAAGTCGGTGATCATGGCCACGCCATCACTGAGCAGCACGTTCTCCGGTTTGATATCGCGATGCACGATGCCACGACCGTGGGCGTAGGCCAGCGCTAACGCTATTTCACGCATGAGGCGCGCCGCTGATGCGATGGACAGCGCGCCGCGGCGCACAAGGAGCTCGCGAAGCGATTCCCCCTCGACGAACGGCATGGAGAACCAGGGTACGCCCGAACTG
>JANLVM010000922.1:0-8113 GCA_031364015.1 Gemmatimonadaceae bacterium | reverse complement strand
AAACCACCGCTCGGCCATCGCCGTCGCTGTCAGGGCAAAATGTCATCGGCGATCCGCGAAACGCTCGAGGTGATCGCGAGGAAAGGTCTCGAAGCCGACGTTCACGCACCGCAGGTGGGCGCTAACGCAACACCAGCAGCTGAACGCCGCCCAGCCCAGCGTTCGAAAACGCGCCCAGCTTGTTGAAGCACGCGACATCAATTGTCAGCGGGTTCGTGTTGGTCACGAAATGGGTACAGTGCGCCCAGTCATTGCCGCCCCACGGATCGGCGACAATACCAAACGTACCGGTGGTCGCGTTGATGCCACTGAACGTCACGGTGTATTTGCCGACGCCGGTGCGCGAGGACGCGATAGTGCCGCTCGATACGAAGCCTCCTCCGGCACCGTTGGACGCGTCCATCAGTATCGCGCCATAAATCTGCCCCGAGCGACCCGCAGTAAGGCGGAGCGACTGCTGCATCACGTCGACTACGCCCGCCACGCGATCGAAACACAGATTGTCGATGAACGGGGAATTTCCGATATTGTTGCGCACGTAGCAGGTGCGGCCTGCCTGCGACGTAATCACCTGCGAGAAGGCCAGCTGTGACGGAATCGCCACGCTCTGGTTGTGACGGACCTGCGCGTTATTCCATTCACCCGGCGCCGAATTCGGCGTGATCAGCATCGCGGCATTGGCCGTGTTGAACGAGTATGCGGCATCCGGCGCGTAGGGAACGGCGTTGCCAGCCGTGTGCATCGAGAACGTGTGCGCCCCCTCGAGCGCCAGTTCACCAATCACCATCGCACGGAAGACGGCATCCTTGGCCGCGCCGGTCACGGGGTCCTCGCAACGCACCTGGGCGGTGACGGGCGTGGTATTTCCGACACTGAACAGATGACACATCGCCGTGGGCGCACCGAGTGCGATGTTGGCCGAACCGGACATCGCGTTGACGCTGAACGTGAATCGTCGGCCGATGGTGCCCACGCCGATATCCGGGAACGACACGGTGTAGCGACCGACCGCGGTGCGTGCAATCGTGTTCGCCAGACCGGCGGAGTTGATGCCCGACTGAGAACTCGCGGCACTCGGCTGATCGGCAAACACGGCACCGAATGCGCGCACCACATTGATGGTGACGGTATTGCTGACTCCTTCCGACGTGGCGCGGATCTGCGTGCTCCCGGTCGTCAACGCCGACACGACACCCAGACTACTGACAGACGCGATCGCCGGAGTCGTACTGGTCCAGGTGATCGTGCGCCCGGTGAGCACCGCGCCGCTGGCATCTTTAAGTACCGCGACCGCGGTGGTGGAAATGCGGCCAGTACCCGGACCGGGTTGGAGGTAAGCAAACGGCGCTGTGACCTCAACGGTCGCTACCGGTGGCGGGATGACGGTGACTGTTACCGTGCGCACGATCGAATTGGCCGTTGTGCCAGCGCCGCTGCCGTTGCACGTCACGGTGATGATCGGTGATCCCGGCGCAACACCTGTGACGACACCAGTGGCCGACACCGATGCCAGAGCGCTGGCAGACGTGACGTAGGTGCATGTCGAGGTGACGGACGCGGATGCCGTGGTGATCGTGGGCACGAGTGGAACCGTCTGGCCCACGATGACCGTTGGTGCGGACGGTGCGATGGTGACGTTGGCGAGCGCGTTCGGGGGCAGTGATACCGATACGTCGACGGTGGCTGTCACCGTCGACGTATTCAGCGTGCTTGTCGACGGATGCGAGCCTGTCACCGTGATCGTGGCGCTACCTTGTCCAACCGCGGTCACGACGCCCGACGTGCTGACCGAGGCGATGGTGTTGGCAGACGACGTGAAGGTGATTGAGCCTTGTCCCGTCGACGCGCCCAGCCCGACGAGGTTCGCTTGCAGTGGTGCGGTCTGCGGCACCAGCAGCGCCAGTACGGTCGGGGAAACCTGCACCCCGGTGAGTGCGTCCCGCTTGACCGCCGCGGGCCCGTCGCCGCCCGAGCAGGCGACGAATGCTGCGGTGAGCAGCGGCGCGAAGCGGACAGGGCGAAAGGCGCGGACGCGCTGAGCCTGCGGCGAGAGTCGGGGCATGAACGGCGGAGAGAGGGGAGAACGCTCCCATGATTCTGCAGCGGGGCAGAGCAAGGCGCCAGCCAACGCGCAGGTCCAACGCCGCGCCGCTACGCTACGATCGCTGTCTTGCCGCATGAAACGCGCAACGCACGCCATACGACACGGCTTTCCCCGCCTCGGAAATCAAACGTGGGTTCGGCGACGGTCCGGTGGCCCTCCCCGAACACTGGGGTGGCTATCGCTTGGTGCCGGAAGAGGTAGAATTTTGGCAGGGCCGCGAGAGTCGGCTGCACGACCGTTTCCAGTTTCGTCGGGACGCGGGCGCGTGGACCCGCCGGCGACTGTCGCCGTAGTGTGCACATCCACCTTGACCGTCAGGTCTTGAGCTTCGGAGGTTCAATATGCGTCGTCGTGTGACAACCCACTTTCGTCTTTCCATGTTGCTCGCCTTCTCGGTCGCATGCGCGTCCACGGCGTCCGCGCAAATTGGGAAACTCAAGAAGATGGGCGCCGATGCCGTAAAGGATGCGGTCGGAAAGAAGGCGGCGGATCCGACGGCCGCGCGCGTGGACTATGCCATCACCAAGGAGCGTCTTGAGTCGATTATCACGGTGCTGGCGCCACTGGCGGCTGGCGCGCAACGCGAGGCAGACGCGCGCGCGGCGAACGAGAGACGCGCAGCCGAGGCGAAGGCGCTCAGCACCGCGTATGACGAGAAGGTCAAGGTGGCCAACGAGTGCGCCACCAAGGCGACTGCGGGGCGCGCACCTGATTTGGCCTCTGTGGATGTAGCCAAGTATGAGGCCGTGCTGGCGAAATCGACGACCGTAAGTGTCCGCCTCGCCGAGGCACAAGCAGCCAAACGCTGGCGCCAGTACATCGCGCTCACGGACACGTTCCTGAACGTGCAGATGCAGACCGCGTTGATGATGTTCCCGAACAAGTGCCCGGTGTATCCGTACAAGCCGACGGCGTTGATCGAAGCCGAGGTGGCGAAGATGGAACAGGCCACGTCGTCCTCGTCCACGTCCTCGACTTCGTCATCTGGTACCAGCGACGAGCTGACGATACCTTCCGCGTCCCGCGGCGGGATGACCACGGGACAGTTTGGTCGCATTCGTGAGCGCATGGCAATCTGGGCGCTCATCGAGGCGGGCGATCTGCCGCCCGCCAGTGACAAGTTCACTGATGAGGAGAAGGCGGTGTTGGCGGCGCGCGCGGCGGAGATCAAGAAGCTGGGCCCGTTGTTCAAAGCGGGCACAATGCGGTGGGCTACATGGGGTGACATCAAGTCGTGGTAACGTGCGCGGCCTGAGCGCGGCCGCGCTGTCCGCCGTGCTGGCGGGCAGCACAGCCGCGCAGACCGCGCCCGCGCGCGTGATGGCCATTCGCTGCGAGTCGCTCCTCACCGTCGCCGCGCCGCGCCTTGCGTGGCGCGGTGACGCTGTGCAGTGGGCCGAGTGGTCGGTGCGGCTGGGAGCCGACGGGGTGCGCGCGCGCGTGATCGTCGCGCGCATGCATGCCGCGCGCGTTCGCTTCTCGCTCGAGATCGCGAGACGCGGCGACGAAATGCTGCCGTGGACCCTGGACGAGGCACCGAAGGATGCGCAGCTCGCCGTCAACGCGGGTCAGTTCACCGACGACGGTCCATGGGGATGGGTGGTGCACAAGCAGCGCGAGTTGCAACCGCCGGGTGTCGGACCACTCTCTGGCGCGTTCGTGATGGACAGTGCTGGCGCGGTCTCACTGCTCAACGCCAACGAAATAGCACTCTGGCGCACGCCGCTCCGCGCCGTCGAAGCGGTGCAGTCCTATCCCGTGCTTCTTGCCGGGAACTCCCGGCCACCGCGCGCGATGTGCGACGACCGCGCCGGTCTCGATCTGACGCATCGCGATGCCCGATTGGCTGTTGGTATCACGCGAGACGCGCAGGTGCTGTTCGTGCTGACGCGATATGAGGCACCTGGCGGATCGGTGACGCGCGTGCCCATTGGACCGACGACGCCGGAGATGGCGGAGATTCTGCGACGCCTGGGCGCGGACCGCGCCATGATGCTGGATGGCGGCCTCTCGGCGCAGATGCTCGTGCGAAGTGCCACGGACAGCGCTCGATGGCCAGGCTTTCGCAGCGTTCCGCTCGCGCTCGTCGCACGCGCGCGTCCACAGTAGCGAGACTCAACTGCGTTTGGCGCCGCGACGTGGACTACGTCGGCATCGGGATTGAACAGTTCACCGCTTCCGGCTTTCCGCTGCGAATGATCCAGAGGCAGTAAGTGCGATTGGCCGCCACGGCGCCAACGCCACGGCGCCAACGCCACGGCCGTGTCGGGATCCGCCACTACGGCGTTCGTGTCAACTCCCCCTCGGCTGCCAGCACACCAAACGATCCCCACGCTGCACTGGCATCGAGTCGCTTCCACAGTTCGCGCGCCTCGTTCGTCCGGCCGTTCAAGAAGTGCCACATCGACACGCCGTACGCGGTCGTGGCGTCAGCAACGTTCGCGGCGGATTGACCGGGGAACACCGATTCGACCGATTCAAGCCCAGCGAAGAGGCGCATGAGCTTGAGGTATGACTGATTCTCAATAAGCGTCGGGTTCTCGCGTGCGATCGTGAGTGCGCTGTCGGCAGCGACGGTACGCGCCAGCCGTTTGAGTACCAGGTAACGCCAGTACTGCGAGGCGACCATCAAGTCGGGATTCACCGACACGCGAGCGCAGGAGTCCCACGCGGCGAGTGCTTGCGGATACTTTCCGTCTACATAGTGGGCGAGCGCCAAGTGATACCAGATGTTGTACTGCAATGTGCTGATCGGCATGTTTCGCGCGTTCGGTGCTCCGTCCGGCTCGATGACATCCGGCTGACCTCGCACGAGCGTGACCGCCTTGGCGAGGTCCCGCGCCGCCAGCATCGGCCGACGGATAGTGAGATAGCGATGTCCGCGATGTCGCAGAAATCTTGCGTCGCGGGGGAAGCGATCGACACCGGCTGAAAACGTATCAATGGCCTCGCGGTACTTGCCCAAATACGCGAGGCGACGGCCCACCCAGATGAGTGCATCCGGACTTCGGGGGTTCATGCGGAGCGTGTCCGCGGCGGCCGTCAGCTGCGCGGTAAGCCGCCCGCGGGTGACATCGTCAAGCGCGGGGCGCTCGAGCTTCCGGCCGGTGAGTGAGCCCGCCTCAGTGGTGAGATCGGGACCGGCGGCGGTACCGGGCGCCCAGCGCGCGCAGCCCGCAGCTAGGGGCAGCGCGCCGGCCAAGAGCACGAGAGCGAAAAGCCCACGGGGGGACGGTGGAACGCGGGTAACGAAGGATCGGTTCATGCAAGGATGGGTACCGTGAAGCCACCCCTTCGGCAAGATTGCCTGCCATGTCGAAGTCGCTCAAACTCGTGCTGGACATCCTCATTGGCGCGGTCGCCCCGGTACTGATCCTCAAGTACGGCACCAAGCCCATGGGGACGCTACCCGCCTATCTTGCCGCCGCGCTCGTGCCGGTGGCTTGGGTGCTGCTGGATTTGGCGGTGCTCACGCGCCGATTCAACTTCATTTCGGCGTACGGTGGATTCGGGGCCGTGATGCGTGGCATCCTCGCCTTCTGGTACGTGGACGGCGCGCTGTTTGCGTTTAAAGACAGCGCCAGTTACCTGCTGGCGGTGTTGATCTTCGGCGGCTCGGCGTTTCTCGCGCATCCCGTCACGCGAGCCATTGCCCTGCAGGGGCTCGACCCGGATACGCCCGAGCGTAAATCGGCCATGGATCGACTGCTGATTGAGCCCACGGTCATGCGTTCGCTCAAGCGGTCAGCGCTGATCATCGGGGCGACGAACATTGTCGCGGGTCTCGCCAACTACGCGATCAACTACAAGATGGTGCTCGCGCCGTTCGGTACGCCCGCGTTTAACGATCAAGTCGCGAACGTGAACGCCATTACGCGGATTGTGCTGGCGTTCCCCGATATGCTCGCACTGTTCTGGGCGTTCTCCATGATGTACAAGGCGCTGTACGCGCTGCTCCCGGCGGATGAAGGAACCGATCCACACGCCGGTGATTTCTGGGAACTGGTCAAGCGTCGCGAAGACGCGCTGGTGATGGTGCGCACCGGCGAACACGCCGAAGACAGTGCGCGCACGTCAACGGCGCATTCGCTGGCGAATCGACAAGCGCGCGAGGAGTTCGGGCTGTCCTGATGGTGTAGCGAAGGCCGGCCAGACAGCCGACTGCGGACAGCGCCGCTACGGCTTTTGCATTCCGGTGTCGTGCGTCTTGCCGTGGTCGATGGCATGCTCTCGCACCGACTCCATGATGCGCGCCATGTCAGCCTCGCAACGAGCGCGCTCGTCGCTGCTCCAGAGATCGACATTATGAGCGGCACGAATCGACGCGAGCATTTCGTCCACCAGCTCGCGAAGACGGGGATTGCTGCGGCGTTCGAGCGCGTTTGGACGCGAATTCGGGGAAGACGAAGTTGTCATGCGAACAAATGTCCTACCTGAGTGTGGTTGTGGACAGGGTCTCCGATATCTTTCTGGTCCACTCTGTCCCGAACCGACGCCTGTGAACCCTGAAAAGCCGACTCATTCGCGACGCGCCTTTCTGGCGCTGCTCGCTGCCACTGCCGGAGGGGCCGCGATATCGCGGCTGCCGGCCCAGCCACCCGCAAAGGCTCGCGCCGCATCCGCAGTTCGTGAGATTACGATCTACAAGGATGCCAATTGCGGCTGTTGTAAAGAGTGGGTGAAGCACATTCGCGCCGCGGGATTCGTCGCCACAGTCCACGACACGACGGAGATGGAAACTGTGAAGCGCGGCTTTGGTGTACCGGCCGCCCTCGAGTCGTGCCACACCGCGCGAATCGGTAAGTACACGATTGAGGGGCACGTCCCGGCCGATCTGATTGCACGATTGATGTCAGAGCAGCCAACAGCACTCGGGCTCGCCGTACCAGGAATGCCTATGGGCTCGCCTGGAATGGAAGGCTCGTCCAAACAGCGGTACGACGTGCTGCTGTTTGATACCGCAGGGAAAACGCGCGTATACGCCTCGCGATGAGTCGCGAGCTGTGAGCGCGACTGCCGACATGACGCTGTCGGTCGAACATGCCGACGAGTCAGACATCGCCGCAATCGTGGTACTCAACAATCTCTTCGCGCCCGACGGATTGACGCTCATGCGCAGCGTCGACTTCGTTACGGCACACCTGCAGGACTATCAGGTCGTTCGCGACGCGGAAGGGGCGGTGCAGGGGTGCGTAGCGCTGGACGAGTATTCGCCGTCGCTCGTTGAACTCGTGTCGCTGGCTGTCCAGCCGATAGCGCAGGGGCGGGGCATTGGTCGGCGGCTCATTCTTGCGGCCGAAGAACTGGCACGACAGCGCGGATTTCCTGAAATTTTCGCCGTCTCCCTGGCCGATCAGCTGTTCTTAAGCGCTGGATTTGCCGAGTCGAGCATCATTGTGTATCCCGAAAAGATTGCTCGCTACACCAAGATCTCGCGGTCAGAGCTTTCGATCGGTCGCAAGTTCTGCTTCGCACGAGCACTTACGTCGTAAGGCGACATCGTCTGATCCCTCGGCGGGCAATTCGCTGCCGAACTACTGGCACGGGACAGGCGCAAACGACGACCGCCAGGGCCCCGGCTAAGGCGAGTACGATCGCCGCTCCGAGAAGCCGCCATGCGAGACGCAGGGCCCGTGACGCGCTAGTGGTTCTCACCCGAACAACGATAGAAATGTTCGCTCTTCGAGCTCCTCGATGTCGAGCAATACGAGGAAGTCGGTGGTGCCAAACTCGCGATCCACGGCCGGTGCGCCACACACTTTTGCTCCGAGCGAGAGATAGCCGTCGAACAAAGGGGACAGCGGAGCCATTGCCGAGGCGCTGGTGAGGCACCGGCGTCTATGACACCCGGCGGAATCGCCTCGGTGTGACCCCCCCCGGACATCGAAGGTTGAGCGTCTCACATCGCCGTCCGACCCTGTTTTTACCACAATGTCGTCACCAGACAGCAACGGTCGTGTATGCCTGGCAGGCGCAATACACTGGCCGCGGCCCCGAGCGCTCGCCAGC
>JANLVM010000892.1:0-10034 GCA_031364015.1 Gemmatimonadaceae bacterium | reverse complement strand
ACGGCATGACCGCCGACTGGTACCCGTTTCCCCATGACGTGCTGGGACGTATCTCCAGTCGGATCATCAACGAAGTAGACGGTGTCAATCGCGTGGTGTACGATATCAGTTCAAAACCGCCCGCCACGATCGAATGGGAGTAACCATGCGTTTGCCGCCGCGACTGAGGGGCTCCGCAACCCCTTGAGGGAGCGTCGCGCCTGGAGCACGGACCTTCGCGACATGGCGCGGTTGGCCACGCCCATCGTCCTGATCAATGTCGGACTGCAGGCGATGGGTGTGGTCGATGCCATGATGGTGGGGCGGCTCGGCGGGGCGGCGATCGCCGCCGTGGCACTCGGCAATTTCTTCGTATTCAATGTCAGTGTCTTTGGAATCGGGTTGCTGCTCGCGCTCGATCCCGTGGTGTCGCAAGCGGTGGGTGCGGGCGCTCACGATGATGTCGCGCGCGGGATTCAGCGCGGCTTTGTCATGGCGCTGTTGACGGCGGCGGTGGTAACACTCGCGTTGATGCCTGCAGACCCTGTGCTGCGCGCGCTCGGCCAACCGGCAGACGTCGTGCGAGAGACCGGAGTGTACGTCCAGCATCGCGCCATCGGCACACTGCCATTCTTCCTGTTCAGCGCGATGCGTCAGGCACTGCAAGCGTTAGGCAAGACACGTCCGGTGGTGATTGCGGTTGTGCTCGCCAACATCGTCAACGTGTTCGCGAATTGGGTGTTGATTACTGGTCACCTTGGCGCGCCGGCACTGGGCGTCGGAGGTTCGGGATATGCCACCGCGATCGCGATGTGGTCAATGGCCGCCATGCTGCTGCTCTTCAGTAGCAGCGTATTGCAGCCGTACGTGCGACCGTGGCGTGCCGAAGCCACCGCGTGGGCGCCACTACGCCGCACGCTGCGAATCGGTGTGCCCATCGGCACGCAGTTTTTCTTTGAAAGTTTTGCTTTCGGACTGACGGCACTGTTTATGGGATGGATGAGCACCGCATCATTGGCAGGACACGAGATTGCCCTGAACATGGCGGCGTTGACGTTCATGGTACCATTGGGCATTTCGGGGGCGGCCGCTGCGGTTGTTGGTCGGGCGATTGGGCGAGGGGACATGGTGGCCGCGCGCCGTGACGCGGTCGCGGCGATTGTCTGCGGAGTGGGATTCATGTGCCTGACGGCGGTGATCTTCCTGGTGTCGCCCGAGTGGCTGGCGACGCGATATTCCACCGACGCGTCGACCGTCGCCATCGCGGCGGCCCTCATCCCATTGGCCGGAATGTTTCAGATCTTCGACGGGCTTCAGGCCGTCACCAGTGGCGTGCTCCGCGGGACGGGCGACACGCGTATCCCCGCCATCCTGCACATGGTGGCGTTCTGGGGCATCGGCGTGCCGCTTGGAGCGTACCTTGGCTTTGGCACGGCACTGCGCGAGCGTGGGCTCTGGATTGGACTGGTGGCGGGGCTCGCCGCCGCCGCGTTACTGCAATCGTGGCGCGTCACCGTGCGACTGCGTGGGACCATCGCGCGCATCTCCGTTGAACGGGACGCGCACTCGCAGAGCTAGCCAGGTCTCAACGCCTGGACGTCGCCTAGACGCGTTTCTCTTCGAGCAGCGCCATGAATTCTGCCGACGCCTCGATCTCTCGCAGGCGTCCCGGCACATCGCTCTCTTTGCTGAATTGCGCGATCTTGCCGAGCACGGGGAGGTATTGATTAGAGACCTCGAGTGGCGGTGCGACGATCAGAAAGAAGAAATGGACGGGCTTGTCATCGATGGCCTTGAAATCAATGCCGGACGTTTTGCGACCGAACGCCACGCGCAAGCGATTCACCACCAGCGAACGGCAATGTGGAATCGCAATGCCGCGGCCGATCCCAGTTGAGCCGAGATTCTCTCGCCGCTTGAGCATCTTGAACAACATGCCTTCTGACTTGTCGTCTAGCTTGAGGAGCCCGATCAGCTCCTTTAGCACTTCGTCCTTGGTCGAGCCGTGAAGCTCGAGCTGGACGGCATCTTCGGAAAAGAACTCGCGCAGTTCCATAGCCTTGTATGGTAACCCCAAAACACGGCGAGTGTCAAACGATTCGCGTTGCCACGTGGATCCAGCGCTAGTAGCTTCCAACGCTATGACCCGCAAGGTGTTTCCGTTCCAGACCCCGCATGCGACTCCCCTGTACCTCGCCCCCATGGCGGGTGTGTCGGAGTCGCCGTTTCGACGCCTGTGCCATAGGCATGGCGCGGATGTCGTAGTCACCGAATTCCTGTCGGCGGAAGGCATTCGTCGCGAGAATCCGGCGACCGTCAGCAAGTTGCGATTTACCCAGGAGGAGCGGCCTATCGGCGTGCAGATTTTTGGCGCCGAACCGGCAGCGATGGCCGATGCCGCCGCCATGGTGACCGATCTGTTCGAGCCCGATTTCGTGGACATTAACTTTGGCTGCCCGGTCAAGAAGGTTGTTCGTCGAAACGGCGGTTCCGGCTGTCTGCGCGATCTCGATCTCGTTCAGGCGATCCTTCGCGCCGTGGCAAAGGCCACGCACTTGCCGGTCACGTGCAAGATCCGCAGTGGCTGGAACGAAGAGATGCGAGATCCCGTAGCTATCGCGCTTCGATGTCAGGACGCGGGCGCGCGCGTACTGGCGCTCCATGCGCGTACGCGAACGCAGATGTACACGGGTAGTGCGAACTGGGATGAAATCGCACAGGTCGCCGCGGCACTCGACATCCCGGTGCTGGGGAATGGCGATATCAAGTCCGCCGAGGATGCGTACCGTCTGTACGAACACACGCGCTGCGACGGCATTATGATCGGGCGCGGCTCGTTCGGGCAGCCGTGGATATTTCGGCAGACGCGCGCACTCCTCGACGGCACGCCGGTTCCCGCGACACCCCCGGTTGAGGAGCGCTTCGCGGCCGCCCTCGATCACGCGCGAATGGTGCAGGAGTATGAGCTCGATCCGATTGGCGCTGCGCTGGAGTTCCGCAAACACCTTGGGTGGTACGTGAAGGGACTTCCCAACTCGGCCGACCTTCGCAAACTGCTGCATCAGGTCCGGGACTTCGCGGAAGTAGAGGGGATCTTCGATCGATACCTGGAAACAGGCACTGCAACTGCGGTTGAAGTGCCCCAACTGCAGTAGCGTTCCCCCAACTGCTGTTGCGTTCCCTTAACTGCTGTTATCTTTCAGCTGCAGTTTTGGGGGTGACTGGCTTCGACGGGGTTGGTGAAGCTTTGGTTGCGTGCCCAGGTCCTCGAGCACCTGGTAAAACACTCGGGAAAATTCCAATCGCCAACAACAACCTGGCGCTCGCCGCGTAACCTTCGGGTTACCTGGCAGTGCTCACGAGGCAGCCCGCCCGGGGCGGCACGTGAGTATCGCAAATCTGGGCTAGCCTGGCGGTGCGTCTGCCGTCGTCGGGCGAATCAAATGTAGACTTGTTCGTTCATGGGCTTCCTGTTGGCCAGTGAATGGAGACCTTAATCAACAGGATACGCACGTAGACGCTGAGGTCGATCTAGTCTCGGACAGGGGTTCGATTCCCCTCACCTCCACTAGTTGGGCTACCCAAACAGAGAGCGCCCCGTCGATGTTATTCGACGGGGCGTTCTCTGTTGTGACCCTGCAACGGACCCCGCCGAGCGCGCAGGAAAGGGCGGGCTCAAGCCGAGTTAGCGCTAGCGATCGCAGGCCGGTTCGCCTTGCACAGACGCGTCGACCGCACCGGCGCGAGTGCGCGGCACCATTGGCAACGACGCGCGATCGCCAACGTAAATGACACAATTCTTGCCCGGTGCATCCGGGTGTGACGCCATCGCGGTCCAACCCTTTTTCCCCGCGTACAGGACCTGTACCTGCACCTTCTCCAGCGTCGTATCCGCGCGGGTACTGGCCTGCGCGACCGAATTGGGATTGACACCGTAGCGGGCGTGGCCGGCATACCAGTGCTCTTGATCCACAACCAGGGCCTTCAAGCGACGCTCAGTTTGCAGCACTGCATCACTCGTCCCGCGGCGTCTGGTTAAGCGCGGAAACCGCAACTTCGGCATTGAAAGATGCGGCATCTTGATCCCTGGAAGCGCCGCGAGCGCACTCCGGCTCGCAGTCGCATCGCGAGGTACGTCCGTGATGCTGAACAGCAGTGATAGGGCCGCGATCGATGCACCGACCATGCACGCCTCATTGTCGTGCGCCCCAAGTCAACTCGGCCACGTGCCGCTCCGACTCCTCGCGCGTTCGAAGATCGACGATGGGTCTGGTGGCCTGTCACACGACAAACGGCGAGGGGTGACGGGAAGGGCCAGCGGCGTAACGACGGAGCGAACGGGGCGTTAGTGCGCCGTGACTGCCGGTCCAGCGAGTGCCGCCTGCGCCGCCGCGAGTCGCGCAATCGGAACACGGTAGGGTGAGCATGACACATAGTCCATGCCGACGCTATGGCAGAAGGCGATGGACTGTGGTTCTCCCCCATGTTCGCCACAAATGCCGACCTTGAGCCCGGGTCGTGTGGCGCGACCGTCGCGTACGGCCATGGTAATCAACTTGCCCACACCGCGGCGATCGAGCACCTGAAACGGGTCATCAGCAAGCAGTCCCATCTCCAAATAGTGCGGCAAAAATCGCCCCGAGTCATCGCGACTTAAGCCGAACGTCGTTTGCGTGAGATCATTCGTGCCGAACGAAAAGAAATCGGCCTCCCGCGCAATCTCATCGGCGGTCAGCGCGGCGCGTGGTAATTCAATCATGGTGCCAACCAGGTACGGCACGGGCTCACCCATGACGCCCATGACGCTCTCGGCGGCGCGTTCGATCACCGCGCGTTGATGACGCAGTTCCGCGACGTCGGCAACCAGTGGGACCATGACCTCCGGATGCACCTCGATGCCGCGGCGCGAGACACGCACCGCCGCCTCGAACATGGCGCGCGCCTGCATCTCGGTGATCTCGGGGTAAACAATTCCCAATCGACACCCGCGATGACCCAACATGGGATTGGACTCGCGCAGTGCGGATACTATTCGCGTGAGCTCCGCCCTGGGAATCCCCAGGGTTTGTGCGAGGATCACCGACTCCTTGCCGTCGTGCGGCAAGAACTCGTGCAGCGGCGGATCGAGGAGCCGAATCGTCACCGGCAACCCATCCATCGCTTCAAAGATTCCCTCGAAGTCGCTGCGCTGCATCGGCAACAACTTCTCAAGCGCCCGCCGTCGGCCCCCCTCATCGCGTGCCACGATCATCTCCCGCATGGCGATGATGCGGTCACCCTCGAAGAACATGTGCTCCGTGCGGCAGAGCCCGATACCTTCAGCGCCGAAACTGCGCGCCACACGCGCGTCGCGAGGCGTGTCCGCATTCGCGCGCACGCGGAGCCGACGCTCCGCATCAGCCCACGACATGAGGCGTGAGAATGACTGATACACCGGCGATTCACCGGCAGGGAGCGTCCCGCTGTTGACGCGCATCACCTCACTGGGCACCATTGGCAAATCGCCAAGGAAGACGCGACCCGTGCCACCATCAAGCGTAATGAAATCGCCTTCCCGCACGATGATGTCACCAACACGCAGTTGTCGCTGTTGGTGCGAGATCTCTATGGCGGTGCATCCAACGATGGCGCACTTGCCCATTCCGCGTGCAACGACGGCCGCGTGCGAGGTCATGCCACCCCGCGCCGTGAGCACCGCACGTGCCGCAACGATTCCGTGGAAGTCCTCCGGGGTGGTCTCTTCGCGCACAAGAATGACATGCTCGCCTTTCGCCGCCCGTTGTTCGGCCGCATCCGGATCGAACACCGCCATTCCACTCGCGGCGCCGGGGCTGGCGGGGAGACCAACAGCAATGGGCGTGGCGCGAACCGTCGGACTGATGACACGGTGCAGCAGCTGATCCAGCTGATTGGCTTGCACACGGCGCACCGCGTCATGTTGGTCAATCAAGCCCTCCGCCACCATCTCCGTCGCAATGCGCAGCGCCGCCGCTGTGGTGCGCTTGCCGGTGCGCGTTTGCAGCAGATACAGCGCCCCACGCTCAACAGTGAACTCGATGTCCTGCATGTCGCGGAAGTGCCGCTCGAGCAACGCCTGCGTTTCGAGGAGCTGGGCGTGAGCGGCAGGCAGGTAGTGCGCCATCTCGTCGATGTGCAGCGGGGTGCGAATGCCCGCCACCACATCCTCACCCTGGGCATTCACCAGAAACTCACCGAAAAAGCGCCGCTCCCCAGTCGACGGATCGCGTGTGAAGGCCACGCCCGTACCGGAATCATCGCCCATGTTGCCAAACACCATCGACACGACGCTGACCGCAGTGCCCAGCGTGTGCGAGATGCCATGCACCTTGCGATAGTCCACCGCCTTTTTGAGCGTCCACGAGCGCCACACAGCTTCAATGGCGCCCCACAGCTGTTCGCGCGGATCCATTGGAAACTCGCGACCGGCCCCCATGCGGATCACTTGCTTGTACTCGGCCACCAACGTCCGTAACGCGTCGGCGCTCAACTCGGAATCGGTGAGAACGCCGGTAGCCATGCGTTTCGCGCTGAGCAGTTGTTCGAACCGTGCGATCGGCACCCCGAGCACTACATCGGCATACATCTGGAGGAAGCGCCGATACGAGTCAAAGGCGAATCGAGGACTGCCGCTGGCGCGCGCCAGACCCTCGACCGTGTCATCGTTCAATCCCAGGTTCAGAATGGTCTCCATCATCCCTGGCATGGAGACAGCCGCGCCCGAGCGTACAGATACCAGAAGCGGATTGGTCGGATCGCCGAACGTCTTGCCGCTCGTGGCCTCGAGTTGCCGTAGCGCGTCCGCCACTTCCGTTCGCAGACTGTCGGCGATGGTTTGCCGCTCGAGGTAGGCGACGCTGAGACCTGCGGTGATAATAAATCCGGGCGGGACGGGGACGCCGAGGTTCGTCATCTCGGCGAGGTTCGCGCCTTTGCCGCCCAAGACGGCCTTCATGTCACGCGTACCGTCCGACTTACCGTTGCCGAAGAAATAGACGGAACGCATCACGAGCCACTCTCCGCAATAGATTGGTCAGGCGATTCCAGCGGGGATGCCGACGGCACCTCCCGCGCGCAGTCGTTCCGGCTCCGCAGGCGTCGCCGTGGGATACTTCCCTGAAAAGCAGGCATGGCAATAGCCGCTCGGCCCGTCAGGCATCGCCGCCAGCATGCCGTCCAAGGTCAAGTAGCCCAGCGTATCAACTCCCAAATGACGCACCAGTTCAGCGTGCGTCATTTGCGCCGCAATCAGCTCCTGAATTCTGGGCGTATCAATTCCATAGTAACAGGGGCTGATTATCGGCGGGCTGCTCACGCGCATGTGCACCTCTTTCGCTCCAGCCGCCCGAACGATCGAGACGAGGCCGCGTGTGGTAGTGCCCCGGACGATTGAGTCATCGACCATGACGACGCGTTTCCCGTCCAGCAGCTCGCGTACCGGATTGTACTTCACCTTTACTTTTGCGTCTCGGCCGGCTTGCGTCGGCTGAATGAACGTTCGACCAATGTAGTGGTTGCGGATGAGCGCGAACTCATACGGAATGCGCGATTCCTCCGAGTACCCGAGTGCCGCTGAGTTCGAGGAATCCGGGACCGCAAAAACGAGGTCGGCGCCAGGCGCCGGACACTCTCTTGCCAACTGCCGACCCAAGGCTCGACGCGACTGATCGACAGATCCGCCGAATACCTTGCTGTCGGGTCGCGCGAAGTAAACATGTTCGAAGGCGCACCGATGAATTGGCGTCGACGTATACCCCTGGAGCGAGCGAAAGCCGTGGCTATCTACCGCGACGATCTCGCCAGGCAGCACTTCGCGCTCGAGTGTCGCCCCTACGATGTCCAGCGCGCACGACTCTGACGCGAACACCCAGCCATCGCCCAGCTTTCCGATGACCAGCGGGCGCCAACCGTGCGGATCACGGGCAGCAATGACCGTCTCATCAAGCACGACCAGCAGACAGTAGGCGCCCTCGACCCCCTCAAGGGCCGTGGCGACGCGCTCCTCAGGCGTCCCACCGTGCGCCCGCGCAATGCGATGCACGACCACCTCGGAGTCCATCGTGGACGAGAAGATCGCGCCCTCGTCCTCGAGGTCCCGACGGAGTTCGATCGCGTTGGTGAGATTGCCGTTGTGCGCCAAGGCGATATGTCCACGGCGCACGCGCGCCAGAATCGGCTGCGCGTTCTCAATCGCCGAGGCGCCGGCCGTGCTATAACGTGTGTGCCCGATGGACACGGGACCCGTGAGTTCCTTCATCTCGGACTCCGTGAATCCCTCCGACACCAGCCCCATCGCGCGGCTGACACGAGCGTGACCGCTTTCATCGACGGCCACGATACCGGCGGACTCTTGTCCACGATGCTGAAGCGAATAGAGGCCCAGTTGCGTCAGTGCCGCCGCATCACGATGGCCGTACACGCCGAAGATACCACACATGCGAGAACTCCCGGTCAGTCGGTAATCGGCGCGTGCGACGAGGCTACCGCGTGCTCTGCGGGGGTCTCACCATCCATCGCCGTGGGAATAGCTTCATGAAACGCCCGCGCCAACCAGGCGACGGGAGTATTGAACGACTCATCGGATATCGAAAACAGCGCGCCACCTTCGGCATTGGTGACCGTCCCGATCACCCGCGCCGGAACGCCGTGACGTGCCGCGATCTCCAGAACACCATTCGCCATCGCCGTAGAAATCACAATGCGCCCGTGTGCCTCGCCGAACAACAGCGCGCGATGAGGCAGACTCGACCACGCCGAGAGATCGACCGCAAAACCCAATGGGGCGTCGCGGTCCATCATGGCGCATTCCGCAAGCGCCACCGCCAAACCCCCATCGCTGCAATCGTGCGCCGAGCGCACCGTGCCAGCGACAATCGCCTCCAGCACCGCGTCAATGAGCCGACGCTCCTGCGCCGGGTCGCAGACGGGCGGCTCGCCAATCGTAAGCCCGTGAATGGCGAGCAGGTACTCGCTCGCGCCCAGCGACGCGGTGGGTTCGCCAAGCAGCACGATCTGATCGCCTTCCTTCTGGAACGCGGAGGGGGTCACGTGCGCCAGCGATTCAATGACGCCGACCATACCGATGGTGGGTGTCGGATGAATCGCCCCCTGCGGATTCTCGTTGTACAACGAGACGTTCCCACCGGTGACTGGTGTTTCGAGTATTGTGCACGCCTCACCCATACCGGCGATCGCCTCGCTCAATTGGTAGTACACCTCGGGCTTCGTCGGGTTACCGAAGTTGAGGTTGTTGGTGATCGCGCGCGGTCGTGCGCCGGTGCAGGCGACGTTGCGCGCCGCTTCACAGACGGCCGCCCGTCCGCCGTTTCGTGGAGACAACGCGACGTGTCGGCCATTGCCATCGATACACAGGGCGAGCGCCTTGTTCGTTCCATGCAGTCGCACCACGGCAGCGTCACTGCCGGGGCCGCGCACCGTGCTGGTTCGGACCGTCGAATCGTACTGGCGCCACACCCACGCCTTGCTCGCGATAGTGGGCGACGCGAGCAATCGTTCGAGTGTCCATCCGTGGTCGCGCTCTTCGTCGAGCGGAGCAACCAAGGCGGGATCCCGGTCGCGCGCGGCCTTCAACGAATCGCATTCGCGACCCGCCAGCGTGTACTGCGGACACTCCGTGACCAGTCGCGAGCCCGGGAACTCCGCGACCACGCGATCGCCTTCCGTCACGCGATACACAGGCTCGGCGATGACTTCACCAATCACTGCCGCTTCCAGATCCCACCGCGAGAGAATTTCGCGCACCTGCTCTTCATGCCCCAACTTGGCGACGACCAGCATGCGCTCCTGCGATTCCGACAACAAGATTTCGTATGGCGTCATACCGTGTTCACGCACGGGCACCTTCGTGACGTCGATCGTCACGCCAACATCGCCGCGCTCCGCCATCTCAGCGGACGACGACGTGAGACCGGCGGCGCCCATGTCCTGAATCGCGACGATGTGTCCGCTGCGAATCAGTTCGAGCGATGCTTCCAGCAACAACTTTTCCGTGAATGGATCGCCCACTTGCACCATCG
>JANLVM010000888.1:0-3024 GCA_031364015.1 Gemmatimonadaceae bacterium | reverse complement strand
TCCAGGAGCCGGGCGACTTGGTGGTGTATCGCGCCGTCGTCACAGACACGCGACCCGGATCGCCAATGGTCGAATCTGATGCGTTCATCGCCGAACTGGCGGCACCTGGGGGCGTCGCGGCGCTGGGTTTCGCACTCGACCCCGACGAAGATCGCTATGCGCTGAGTCAACAGATGGTGATACTCAAAACGGAGAGATTGCTGGCACGCCGCGGAACCATGACCGCTGCAGCGCTGGCCGACGAGTCTGCGCAGCTCGCGGGTGAGCAGCGTCGGGTGCGTGCCGAATTCGTGTTCATGATGGGTGGTGAGTTCGCGCAGGAAGTGACCGGCGACGCTGGTGGCGACCTGGATGAAACACACGAAGCAGAGAGCGAAGGCGATCTCGCCGCTGGTCGCATGGTTAATCGGGGACGCACGGCCCTCCTGTCGGCCGTTCGCGCAATGAGTCGCGCCGCGGTGTCGCTTACAACCTCCGATCTCACGACGGCACTCGCCAGCGAGAAGGTCGCGTTGAAGCAACTGCAGGAGGCATTCGCTCGCTCTCGCTTTCTCATGCGTGCCTTGTCGCAACGCGAGCAATTGGACCCTGCACGGCGACTGACCGGACGACTCGACAGCACGGCGCGGAGCAGCGCGCCCATCCCGGAAGGCGCACGCGAAGCGAGTCGCATCGCGTGGCGCGCAATTCTGGAGAACGTCATTGTTACCGCGCGTCGTGCGTCCGGCGATGGGTCACTGAACCGTGCTCCCGAGACATCGCGCGCTCAGAAGGACTTCCCGTCGCAGTTCACGGCACTCGCTGAGCGCGTCCTGCAGACCGATGCGGCTTCGCCACGCGCGCAGCGTGTCGCGGCACAGCTCGCGGCCGCTGGTGCGGCGTCCACATCGGTGCCTTCGTCGCCGCGCGTTCGCGCGCTGCTCGATTCTGCGGCCATCGGACTCACCGCGCTGCAAGCGGATGGACTGCGTCCCGCAGCCGGTGTGGCCATGCCAGCCGCACTGCGACGACTGCAGGCTGACCTCGAGGCCTCACTTCGCGAGGCGCACAACAGCGCGCGGCGCAGCGGGCGTCCGTAGCATGTCGCGCGATACGCGTGTTCTGTGGCTGAGGCGTGTGTTTCGGTCCCTTGCGGTCGTCATCGCGATCGCCGCAGTCATCGACCCTGCCATCCGATCCGCGCGTCGAACGCGACCGGTGTTGTCCCTTGTGGCCGCCGACGCATCTCGCGACCATGCGCTTCTCACGCAGGTGACGCGCATGCTCGAAGAAGACTACACGCTGGTGGCCGCGCCACTTCCGTCGGCCATTGGCACGGTACTCGTGGGCGCTCGACTTCCCGACGGTGCGCACGCGCTGGCATCACCGGTCGTCGTGGTGTCACCGTTCACTGGCAGACGATCTGTTTCCATCGGTCGAATCCAGGCACCGACCAGCGCGAAGCTTGAGTCGCGCATCACCGTGTCTGTCACGCTTGTTACCAGTGGTTTCGCGTCGCCAACACCGCTGGCGCCGCGCACGTTCGATGTCGAACTGACGCGAGAAGGCGTTGTCGTTTCACGCCAACGCATTTCGGTAGCGCACGACACCACGCGCAGCGTGTCGCTCACGTATGTACCGTCCGCGCCTGGTCCCGTGGTGTTGCAGGTGCGAACGTTCGCTACCGAACAGCCCGACACGGTGCGCAGCGATCTGCTGGTCGATGTGCGCGAAAACCGCTGGTCGGTGCTTTTCTTCGACCGACGACCGTCGTGGATGTCGACGTTTGTACGCCGAGCGCTGGAGCGCGACCCGCGCTTTGCTGTCACCAGTCGAGTCATCACGTCGACCAACGTCAGTCGCGAAACAGGCCGCCCTCCCGCCGGACTCGATGTCATCGCCGGCACCAGCCGCTTCGACGCGGTGGTGATCGGGGCGCCCGATGCGCTCACCGCGCGTGACGTTGACGGCATTGCATCGCTGCTGCGCACAACCGGTTCCAGCGTGCTGGTACTCGCCGATCACGCGGCGACTGGACCAGCCGATGTGCTCCTCGACTATGGCGGTTGGCGCACACGCGCCTTTCGTTCGCCGGCACTGCTGTCGGCTTCAACGATCGCTGATCGCACGGGTGACCCACCGTTACTCAAAGGGCTCGCGTTCGGCGTACCACGGCACCTGCCACGCGGCGCGGTACCGCTCGCAATGCTGCGCGACTCGGCGACAAGTGCCTCGCGAACATCGGGCGCTGATTCAGCTGTGGTGATGAGCGCACCAACAATTGTCTGGCGTGTTCCAGTAGGACTTGGACAGCTCGTGGTGAGCGGAGCCTTTGATGCGTGGCGCTTTCGGGACTCGTCACAGTCGCGCTTCGACGCGACGTGGCGCGACCTTATCGGCGAATTGGCCAACCAACGTCAGATCGCTCTGGAACTCCGCCTGTCGCGTTCGCTCACGCTACCGCGCGCCGTCATATCGGTCGAGGTGACAGCGCGAGACACGGCGAATGCGACCCCGATTGTCGCGACGATTCGGCCGACCGATGCGCCGACCGATTCAGCCGTGTCATTGTCGCTCGAGGCGGGAACATCGGGTGTTCGACAAGGGACCATGCGCGCGCCTGAAAAACCCGGACAATACGAGGTGTTGGCGGTCCAGGGACTCGATTCCGTGCGCAGTCCGCTGGTCGTGGCCGCTCGCGTAGCGCGCGACGCCGACGACAACCCAATGCTCCTTGCCGCCTGGGCTGCGTCGCGCGGAGGACAAGTGATCGCACGTGACAGCGTGGCGTCGTTGAGCCGTGTGCTCGAAAGTGTGCTGCGTCCCGTCCCACGCATCACCGAGTGGCATCCGATGCGCTCACCGTGGTGGGTTGTGCCGTTCGCGCTTGCCCTCGCCGCCGAATGGTGGATGCGGCGCCGACGCGGGCTCGCCTAGAACCGACGCCGAACACCCACTCGTCGACCCGATCGGACCCGCCTCATCGCGCTGACACCAGCGTTCCACCCGTTTCCCGCGTAACCCGCGCATGTACACACGCGAACA
>JANLVM010000884.1:0-4010 GCA_031364015.1 Gemmatimonadaceae bacterium | reverse complement strand
ATATGGAAATCAGTGAGGCGCGCGGCAGGCATTCCCATGACTCGTTACCTCGGCGGTGGTGGCGGCGCGGCGGGTGCGGTCGCACGCGCGTATTCCTGCATTTGACGCTGATGGGTATCATACGCCAGCTGCAGCGCCGCCTCCCACCCCCCGAGACGTTTGATAATCTCGATGCCCTGCGCGGCGAATGCGGCGAGTGTTGGCGCGATCTGCTCGGGAGCGGTCGTGGACACGGCCGACCGCTCGACGACCCCGGCGATCAGCGGCATGGCCGCCCCCGGCGGCGGCGGTACGGGTGGTACGTTGGGCGGCGCGATGGTTGTTCCGCTGAGGAACACTGCCGCGGCCACCATGCCGATGATGGTGTCGAGCCCGGCGGCGTTTCCGGCGTCCCACGCGGCGCGTCGCGCGTCATCTTCCGGGCGAACGATCCACTGCTCAACCGCGCCAAGCGCGGCGTGTTCTGCCGCCGTTGGCGCCGCGCCGCCGACCATCTGCGTCGCATGGCGCGCCGACACCCACGCCCACCAAATGCTTTCGCGCTGCGGCAGCACTCCGGCAATCATGCGGATGGCCGAAGGCATTTGCGCCCCCTGCATCCATCGTTCGCACAGATCATCAAGCGAAATCTGCGGGCTCACGAGCGCGAGCGCCGCTTCGTCCGGCGCGGTGCGCTCGAGCAGCCAACGCACGGGCGGGGCAAGCGCGACCAGCGGATCGGCGGCGATGACGGGAGGCGTTGTCATGATTCGCGACCTCAGTTGATCATGGTGAGACCACCTTTGATCATCACCATCGCGTCGCCGTTCACCTGCGTCATTGGCGCCTTGAGTTGCACCATCGCCGTGCCTTCGACCTTGACCATGAGGCCTTTGATGGTCACGCCTGTGTTGTCGATCACGATCGAACTCGCCCCCACCTTGAGTTCGATCTTCTGCATCGCCTGAATCGTGATGCTGCCCATGTCCGCTTTCACCGTAATGTTGCCCATCGCGGCTTTCACATCGATGTTGCCCTTCTTGACTTCGAGCTTGGAGTTGCCGTCGCTGACCGTGGTGGTGTCATCCTCCTTGATGGTCGACTTCTGCTCGCCGTCGATCTTGTTGGTGTTGTTCTTCGTGATGGTGTGGATCTGATTCTGTTGGACCGTGATCTTGCGATCCATTGCCACCGTCACCGACTCGTTGCCGTTGACCGTGACTGTGTGGTCCTTTTCCACGTGCAGCGTGCGTTCATTGTCCTTGACCGTGATGTGCTGCCAGCCTTTCTCGATCATGTGCGTTTCGTTGCCCTTCTTGACCGTCTTGGTCTCGTGATTGTGGATCGTGGTGGTGCGATCGTGCTTCACAATCCGCGTCTCGTCGTTCTTGACGAGCGTATCGAGATCCTTCTCCGCCTGCACCCAGATCTGCTCCTTGCCGATCTTGTCTTCGAAGCGCAGTTCGTTGTGGTTGTCCGCTCCGCCCTTGAGCGTACTCTTGGTGCGAACGCCGCTCTGGGTTTTGTTTTCGGGCAGGGGCCATGGCGGCATATTGGTCCCGTTGTACAGGCTGCCGACAATGACGGGGTTATCCGGATTGCCATCGAGGAACTCGACCAGCACCTCGTGGCCAATACGCGGCAGGAACACCATGCCGTATTGCGGGCCCGCGAACGATTGCGCGACGCGGATCCAGCAGGAATACTCGAGGGTGCGGTTGTCGTCCTGGTCCCACTTGAAGACCACCTGCACGCGACCATGCTTGTCGGGGTAGATCTCCTCTCCCGGTGGACCGACGACGACACCGACGTGCGAACCGCCGACGTGCGGCCACGGCGTCACGCGGGGCGGGCGATAGGCAGTCCCGGCGGGAATGGCCTCGAATCGATTGGAATACCCCGCCTCGGCGCGGTCCCCGGCGTCGTAGCTGCCGTTGCTTCCGGAGTGCGCGACCGAGAGCACGATCAACTTGGCGTCCATCGCGCTATTGGGATGCTTCGTCACTTCGGTCTTCGCACCGGCCTCGAGTCCAACGTATCGACTCTCCCCGAGATAGCGGACCGCCGTCGATTCGGCACGCTCCTGTCGCAGGCGCGAATACGCCTTGGTGTCGTCGGGTAGCTTCGCCGCGTCCCCCGGCGTTTCACCGCCGCCATGCGCGATACCGGTGCGATGCGCCGTCATCTGCTGCTCGTAGCGGTAGGCCTTCACATCGGCCGGTGGCTTGAAGTCGCCGGAGGCATTTGTCACGTCGCCAACGTTCTTCAAGTACAGGAATTCGCTGGCGGTGCGGACGCGCGTTTGCGACACATACGGTCGCGACTCCACCCGCAGGCGGGTCAGTCGCGGCTGTTGAATGTCATGCTCGTTGTACTCGAGGGTCGTGACGCCCCAGGCCGGCTGTGCGGAGGCTACCGAGTCGCCGAGCACCAGCATCGCCTCGCCGTTCCGATGATCGTAGCGATAGAAGACGCCTTCTTGTTCCAGCAACCTCGCGATGCAGTTCCAGCGACTTTCGCGATAGCGGAAGCAGTACGGTCGCGGCGACAGCGTCCGCGTGAGCTTCCAGTCGTGCGGCGTCCCCGTCAGCAGCTTGTCGCAGATGTCACGCGCGCTGAGGTTCTGAAAGATTTCAAACCCCTCGTCGAGGTCGAGCACCCAGTGGGGTGGCACAATCTCCAGCTGGTAGCCGACGAATCCCATCGGCGCGGTGCCACCGCGCGCGAGATGGCTTAGCACGCCGTGAATCGTGCGATCCGTTCCGTCGGGTAGTCGCAGCGCCAGGGAGACTTTTTTCAGGAGCAGGTCCTTCGCGCTGATGTCACCGCGTTCGCTAAACGCGGTGACGGTGAAGCGGAAGCCCGACGACACGTGCTCCTCGCCCGACCACTCTGTCAGCAACAACACATCGGTACCCAGCGGTGTCGTCAGGCGGAACGGACGATTCGCTTGTGACCACGCCATTCGGCTCGTCCTCGGTGCTCAGCTAGTGACCGTCGCGTCAGGCCGCGACAGTGTCCGTTACGGGTTGGTACGTGAAGTTACCATCATCGCCGACACCCACGCGAAGGGCCGTCGGCTTGCTCCCTTCGGCCATGGTGGCGAGCAGCATCATCGAGATCTCGGGCAACAGCGTGTTGCTGAGGATGTTGTCCACGTTGCGCGCACCGCTTTCCACCTCGGTGCAACGCGCCGCGACCTGCGCAATCAGCGTCTCATCGTACTGCATCTCGACGCGGTGCGTTTCCCGCAGGCGGCGCGCGATCTTGGCAACTTTCAGTCTCACAATCTGCTTGAGGTTTTCGTCACGTACGGGATAAAACGGAATGATGACCATGCGCCCCAGAAAGGCGGGCTTGAACACCGCGTCGAGCTCGGGCTTGAGCGTCTTGGCGAGTACATCGGAGAACGGCATCGTTTCCGGATCGGCCGTCAGTTTCATGATCGTCTCCGTTCCGGCATTCGTCGTGAGAATGATGAGGCAGTTGCGGAAGTTGATCTGCCGCCCCTCGCCATCCTCCATCACGCCCTTGTCGAACACCTGAAAGAATAGCTCCAGCACGTCGGGGTGCGCCTTCTCCACCTCATCGAGCAACACGACGCTGTACGGACGCCGACGCACCGCCTCCGTCAGCACCCCACCCTCACCGTACCCCACATACCCCGGCGGCGAGCCCTTGAGCGTCGAGACCGTGTGCGCTTCCTGGAACTCCGACATGTTGATGGTGATGATGTTGTGTTCACCACCATACAGCAGGTCCGAGAGCGCGAGGGCGGTTTCGGTCTTGCCGACGCCGCTGGGACCGACCAGCATGAACACCCCTTTCGGCTTGTTCGGATCTTCGATGCCCGCCTTCGACGTGCGCACGCGTCTGGCAATGCCTTCGAGGGCGTGATCCTGCCCGATGACGCGCGCGCCGAGGTGTTTCTCGAGCGCGAGCATGGTGACCAGTTCATCGCTCATCATCTTGCCCACGGGAATACCGGTCCACCCGGAGATGACCTCACCGACGATCGAGGCATCGACGAA